>CAYPKQ010000352.1:0-1509 GCA_964411355.1 uncultured Lachnospiraceae bacterium | reverse complement strand
TCCTTCGCTGTTTTATTGAACAATCTAGTATGAAACTCAAAATTATAAAATGGCTTTTTAAGGTACATATCCTCTATATGCTTTTGAAACTCCTTCGCTTCATACCCTCTCCCCACCATATAGTCTCTCATCTGTTTTCGATAGTTCCCATCAAATAGAATATCATTATCGCACATCTCTCTCATTCCCACATCCGGGTACATTTCCTTTAAAATGACCCCTTTCAGCGGCATGTACCAGATTCCCTGGTCTTCCATATACTGCAGAATCTGCGCTCTCTCCGCGTCGAACATGATATTCTTTCTAATAGCACCGATCCTTGCGGAAGCCCATTTCTGCACCAGCTCCAAAGGCATATATGCTTCTGTCAGATATCCGCCTTTATCCAGCGCATAGGATACCATCGCTGCCACGGAATGATAACGGCTCAAACGAAAAAGCTCCTCAAAATCGATGTTCGTCGGCAATTCCTCCGGCGTTTTTTCGTTCACCGCACAGTTCAATAAATATAAAAAAATCTGCTCTGTAAGACTAATTCCCATGGTTTTTAACCTCAATTCCCAGTTCAATCCTATGTTATATTCCCTCAATCATACTCATAATACTCGTTGCTCCTTTTTTAGTCAATCTTTAAAACCGCTGCTTCCCTTGTTTAAATACTGAGCCAAAAGATCAGTAAAATCCATTTCCTCCATTACTTTTTCAGCGTATAGCCAAGATCGTCATCAAATAAACCCAATTCGAATACTTTAAAGCTAAAAAATTGGGGCGAGGTGCGGCTCATTAGATCCGTTCCTCGCCCTATTTAGAACTGCCTATATCCCGACAGCCCCCCTGTTTTTAGCTAAAGTAATTATCCACTAACAGAAAATTATTCTTAATCAAACGATTAAGCAGATGTTTTATTTCTTCTGCGGCGAATAACAGCAAATGTTGAGACCGCAACAACACCTGCTGCCGCTGCAATGACTTCTATCGGCAATTCCCTCGATGTTTTTTCAGGTTGTGTTTCTGTCGGAACATTCTCAGCAATCTGCGGCGTTTCATTTTCCGTACTATCTGTTATTTCTTCTTTTTCGTTCTCTACTTCTTGTAGTTTCTCTTCTCTATCAGTATCTGTTGTAGTTTCAGGCTGTTTAACCTGTGTCGAAGCTTCAGTTACCTGTGGTTTCGCTTCTGTTTTCATTTCTGGCGACAACACCTCAACCTCTGTGTCCTCTTTAAGATAACCACACACAGTACACAAATTATCTTCATTATAACCATGTTTATGCGGTTTTTCTTGCGAAGAGCCCGTTGAATTACTTGCACCACCATTACTTGTACCACCATTCAGGGATTCACCACACAAGTCGCAGATTTGGTCAGCATTATTATCAGGATGATTATTTGAATCTTTTTCTCCATATAGTTCTTCACAGATACTACATTTTGCCTGGCTCTGGCAGGTTGCCGTTCCTCCTGTATGCTGGCATGTATATTCACACTCTGCACATGCTCCTGCTTCCC
>CAYPKQ010000351.1:0-1539 GCA_964411355.1 uncultured Lachnospiraceae bacterium | reverse complement strand
TACGCCTAATGAGCTGAAGCTGAAATATCTTGCAGATAACGATTTTAAGGATCTTTCAGGCGAAGCACTGAAGGAAGCCATCTCAAACAGTATAAGGGCAAAGGACGGAAGCAGCCTTGTTGGCAATATGGCATCTCAGGGAACAACCCCCCGCCAAATAACAGACCTTGTAGGTTCGCTTTGCGACCTTACCAGCGGTAGCGGAGACAAGGGAACACCCGTTGTCCTCGTTCAGGGCTATTTTGATAACTATACTAACTGATAAAAATAGAATATTATAATATCAAGAGGTCGGAGTTGTCCGACCTCTTGTGTTTTTGTGGTAATTTAGCGTCCTCACGTTATAACAATTACATCAATCAAACTGTGCGTGATATAGTGAGCGATAGAAACCGCCTTCTTTTTCCATAAGCTCGTCGTGAGAGCCTTGCTCGATAACGTCTCCGTCCTTAAGGACTAATATCACGTCTGCGTTTCTGACCGTTGAAAGTCTATGTGCAATTACGAAGCAAGTGCGTCCCTCCATCAGCTTGTACATTGCATCCCGGATCTGATGCTCTGTTCTTGAATCAACATTTGATGTTGCCTCGTCAAGGATAAGCATGGGCGCATCTGCAAGCATCGCTCTTGCTATCGTTATAAGCTGTTTTTGTCCCTTTGAAATATTGACTCCGTCGTCCGAGAGGACAGTATCATATCCTTCGGGCAAATGTTCGATATAATCGTCTATTTTCGCCGCCTTTGCCGCTCTTATTACCTCCTCGCATGTAGCACCTTCCTTACCGTATGCGATGTTTTCAAATATCGTTCCGTGGAAGAGCCATGTGTCCTGGAGAACCATGGTATATGCGCCTCTGAGGCTTTCACGAGTGACATTTTTGATCTCGTTCCCGTCAACGAAAACGGTGCCGCCGCAAACATCGTAAAACCTCATAAGAAGATTTATAATTGTGGTCTTTCCCGCACCTGTTGGACCAACTATGGCAACGAGTGAACCCGGCTTTGCATGGAATGAAAGGTCATGAAGTATCTCTCTCGTGCTGTCATAGCCGAATTTAACGCCCTCAAGCTTAACATCGCCCCTAACCGAGGAGAGAACCGCCGCATCCTCGGCATCTGCGCTCTCGGAAGGTGTGTCGATTATTCTGAAAACTCTCTCAGCCGCTGCCATTGCAGACTGTATCTCATTGAGAATATTACCGAATTCATTGATAGGACCGGCGAATTTTCTCGAATACTGAATAAATGAAGCAACATTTCCAAGGTCTATCACAAAAAATGATATGGGATTTATAGTCGTTATCGAATAAAGATAAAGAACACCGCCGAGAACAGATATAAGTGAAAGAGAAACATTATTGACGAAATTCATAAAAGGTCCGATAACGCATCCGTGGTATTCCGCATCGTAATACGCCTTTGTTGTGATCTCATTTCTTGCATCAAAGCGGGAAATTATCACATCCTCGCGGCTGTATGCTCTTATGGTCTTCTGACCGGAAAGCATTTCCTCGGCATAGCCGTTAAGCTCACCGATCT
>CAYPKQ010000350.1:0-1545 GCA_964411355.1 uncultured Lachnospiraceae bacterium | reverse complement strand
AAAACCAAAACGGAGCCGAATCAATTGCTTGATAAAAAGCTTTTGATTCTGCTCCCTTTTTTGCTTTATATGATAACGAAGAGTTTTTTGATAAACAGTAATTTAGCGAACTGTTGAAGATGTAAAATTATTGTTTTATATGAGCTATTTTTACTCAAATTTACCGCAAAGAACCTTTTTTACATCAACCGCTCTTATAGGAAGTTCATTTTTAATAGCATAAGCATTTACAATGGCGGCATTTTCTGCCATCTCGGTGCAATTTGCCGTAACTCTATATGAAGCCATTGCCTCGTGAGTGCCCGAAATACATCTGCCTGCAACGATTATTCCCTCATATCCATGCGGAATAAGTGCCCTCATCGGTATCTGATAGGGCTTTACCGGGTGGCATACCTGCCCCTTCCCCTCCGATGTATGGATATCCACTCCAAAGGTGGCATCTGCAACCGCATCATCGAATTTACTGCCGACGATAAGGTCATTTTCATTTACCGTGTACTCTCCTATTATTCTCCTTGATTCACGCACGCCAAGCACAGGTGCGGAAGCAATAAGCTCAAGTGAAGCAAATTCCTCATCGTATTTTTTCAAAAGCTCAAAGGCTTCCAGCATCTGACGCCTTCCCTCGACCGTTGCCAGCGTCTTTTCCTTTTCCGAAAGAGGATCATAGCCATACATATGGGTGAACTGAACATTGCCAAAATGGGAATTCGGCGCAGGAATGAGATAAGGCACTTTAAAAGGTATCTCCTTACCCGCTTTTTTATAGGCTGCATCCAGCTTTTCATATATCATCAGCCCATCCCGATATTTTTCGGGAATATTTCCAACGAGGAACATCAGCGTCATCGCTTGACATTTTTTATAATCGCCATCAACGCCTATTTCAAAATTACAGCCTGCATCTGCTGCAACATGACCGTCACCGGTGCAGTCAAAAACCGTCTTTGCCATGTAAGTGCGCCTTCCCTCGCTATTCTCTGCAATAATTCCAACAACCCTTTTACCATCGCCCTCGCAAATAGTCCTTGAAAAATCGGTGGAATAAAGCAATTCAACTCCCGCTTCTGTCAGTTTTCTCTCAAGAATACACTTCATATATTCAAAATTGAAGCTCCTCTCCCAAAAGCCGCCCCATGCATCCATCGCCTTCAGCTCTTCAACAAGCTCGAATATTATTCCCTTCTTTTTATTATCCCCCTCAAACATGGGGTTCATGAAGCCGTTGCCCCACATTCCACCGGGACATGAGGTTCTTTCAATAAGCAAGGTGCTCATTCCATTTCTTGCGCTTGCAATCTTTTTGATTATCAAAACGGCGGTGCTTCTCTTTGCCGAGATACGTTCCATATGGATTTTATCTTTGGAAGATATGCGCTTTCGCTAACTTGGTACAAAGTTCTGACAGGCAAAAATGTTTTAGACGTTTCTTACCTTCCGCCTTTTGAAGATGAAAACCGAGATGAAAATATCAAAAAAATCAACGTTATTAAAGAAACAATCGAAGAATATTTCAAATAGTATAATAACAAAGCACCTTTT
>CAYPKQ010000349.1:0-1548 GCA_964411355.1 uncultured Lachnospiraceae bacterium | reverse complement strand
TAACCAAATACAAAACATTACAAAGCAACAGTCGTTTCTCACTTGTTGAATTACAATTATCAACAGGACGTAAAAATCAAATCAGAGTGCATATGTCAGAAAGCGGACACCCAATTGCCGGCGACAAAAGATACGGTTCTAAAGAAAATCCTCTTGGGCGATTGTCTCTTCACGCTTTCCGCCTAAGATTTGTGCACCCAATAACACGACAGGATATGCTGTTTGAGACTCCTCTTCCTCCTCAGTTTGTAAAAGTAACGAGGTAATTTAGGGGTAAGAAAGTTTTACGAGAAAACCCTTCTATTCCGAAATAAGTTTTATAACATTGTAAGCCTGCACCATACCCAACTCGCCTGCTTTGCTTAAATCGGCAATAGCTTTATCGTTATTACCCATATAGGTATGTACCAATCCTCTATTAAAATAAGCCTCAGCAAAATCGGGATTTAGCTCTATGGCTCTATTATAATCTGCCAATGCAGCATTAAAATCTTTGCGTTCGCATCTTATATTAGCTCTATTATAGTATGAGTATGGGAAATTTGGCGATATGGCAATAACTTTATCATAATCACGTAAAACCATTTCACGAGTGTTTTTGCTTATTGAAACAGTGCCATATAACGTAAGACGCATGCCTTTTTTTATTTTGTTCCTGTTAAAGGGTGATGAAAACCATTTAACGGAAAGAATACCCCTACCATCTTCGGCACGGAAAATATATAACGACATTTTTGATTTGATTTTCTTTTCCATTACGGAACTTGCAACAATTACGTTTACAGAACAGGTTTCTCCGTCGACTAACCTGTCAATGGTGTTAAAACGTGTTCTGTCCTCATAATTTCTCGGAAAATAATACAATAAGTCCCAAATGGTTGATATTCCGAGTTTTTCAAAAAGTGCAGCTTTTTTTGGGCCAATACCTTTAAGAATATTTAAGCTTTTATTTACTTTTTCGGCATATAGTGTATGTTCCATAGTTATTACCCATAAAATTACGGGCACAGTAATGTAACTGTGCCCAATTAAAATTATTCTGCTGATATTAAATAATAATATACAGGCTGACCGCCAAAATGCATATAAATATCGCAATCTTCATAGCGTTCCTTAAGAAGAGCCTCGATTTCATCTGCTTCATTTTTATCTGTTTCATTTCCGTAGAACAATGTAATAACAGATGAATCGTCATCAACCATCTCATCAAGCAGAGATATAACCGCCTCTTTGTTGCTTGAAGTTACGGAAAAGATTTTATTTTCAAGAATACCCAAAATATCACCGGGAGAAATTGTTTTATCTTCAACAACAGTATCTCTAACGGCGTAAGTAATTTGCGCACTCTTAACCTCTGAAATAACTTCACTCATTTCAGAATAATTGTCCTCTGCAGACTTATCTTCGTCAAAGGCAAGTATACTGCTGAGAGCCTGAACAATGCTCTTTGTGGGTATGACATATACATTCTTGTCAGCAAGTTCTTTTGCTTGATGTGCAGCCATAATAATATTTTTGTTATTGGGATATACAAATACATTTTCGGCA
>CAYPKQ010000348.1:0-1577 GCA_964411355.1 uncultured Lachnospiraceae bacterium | reverse complement strand
CGATATTTACCCTCACAGATGATAACACCCTCGTTGCAACCAGAATCGGTGCAACCGATGGTAACAAGCAGAAAACATATAAGCTCAGCAATTACGATGATGGATGGACATTTACTGCAGCAGACAACTACAAGGTGTCGGAAACTCTTTCCACATGGCCAAAAACTCTTGAGGCTGTAATAAGTGTTCCCACAAGCTATACCGGCAGAGCAGGAGTTGTTTTCGGAAATTATAACACTACAAGTCATTTCAATTTTGAAATCAACTCAAACGGTGCTCCCCGCTTTTACATCAACGGCAAATCTCATGTTTTTGATGCTGATATCAGAAGTGACGGTCTTGTTCATGTTGCGATAACGGTTGAAGACATTGTTGAAAATGAAGGAACATATACCGCAACTCTGAAATGCTATATAAACGGTGTTCTTGCAGCCACAATAGAGGATGCTGAGGTTGTAAATGATTTTGAGGTTTCCAATCTCAAGATCGGCGGCGATAACAGAGACGGTAATGGTCAATATTTCAAGGGCAGTATCAGATATGCGGCTGCATATGACTATGCAAGAAGCGCAGAGCAGATAGCTGCAGACTATGAAAGCTTTGGCGGCGGTGATCCGATGTTCGTTTATGACCTTTCGGGCAGAAAAGTCTCCAAAATGACAGATAGTAGCGGCAATGGCTATGATGCCGTAAATTAAAATAACAGAATAATGGGGCTGTCTTTGGTTTTAAGGACAGCCCCTATCGTTATAGCATAAGTTTTGAGAATCGTGTTGATAAACAGTATTTTGTCGAGCTGTTTATCATCCTTTAATACTCGCAGATCCTTCGCTTTGCTCAGGATGACAAGTGGTGTGCGTTTGCTTATTTTCTTATGTGGAATTGGTACTAATTATGCGTAGAAAAAGCGACAAAAATCCCAAAAAGTCATCATGAGCAAAGCGAAGGATCTACGAGCACTAAAAGATGATTATATTACAACAAGTGCGCCGACAATTTCCTGATTGAAAAATAACGAGTCGATCACTTTTGTGAGCGACTCGTTATTTTATTTAAGCATTTTTGAAAGGAAACGACCGGTATAAGAAGCCTCGCATTTTGAGATTTCTTCGGGTGTGCCCTCGGCAACTATGACACCGCCGCCGCTTCCTCCCTCGGGACCGAGGTCTATGATGTGGTCTGCGGTTTTGATAACATCAAGATTATGCTCGATAACGAGAATGGAATTTCCCGCATCGCACAGCCTTTGCAAAACCTCGATAAGTCTTGCAACGTCTGAGCTGTGAAGACCCGTGGTAGGCTCGTCAAGAATATACATGGTCTTGCCGGTGGAGCGCTTTGAAAGCTCTGTTGCAAGCTTAACTCTCTGCGCTTCGCCTCCCGAAAGTGTGGTGGACGACTGACCGATTTTAATATATCCAAGCCCAACATCGTATAGGGTTCTCAGTCGGTTTACTATCTTCGGAATACCGTCAAAGAAGCTTACTCCCTCTTCAACCGTCATATCAAGCACATGGGATTTGCCGCACAGGCGAGGGCAGTGGCGGCAAACGCCATGGGATAATCCACCAGCAGCT
>CAYPKQ010000347.1:0-1595 GCA_964411355.1 uncultured Lachnospiraceae bacterium | reverse complement strand
TCTTGCGCCGAGATATGAGCCTCCGATACCGATAACAACGAGGATATCGCAGCTCTTCTTTATCCTTTCAGCAGCTTCCTTGATTGCCGCAAATTCACATTTATCATAGTTTTCGGGAAGATCTACCCAGCCGAGGAAATCACTTCCCGCACCGCTTCTTGTATCGAGGATATCAGCTGCTTTACTGATTTCCGCCTGCATCACAGCAAGCTCTTCCGCACTTACAAATTTTTTAACATACTTTTCATTTAGTTTAATTGACATTTTACTTTCTCCTTAGAAAACTTGTAACTATTTTATTACAAAATTCTCCAAAAGTCAATAGTTATTGTTAATTTTTTATCTTTTTTTATTTTACGAGACAAAAATATCTGAATATTTGCTGAAAAACGCCCAAAAAACTGATTTTTTCAACCTCGGAATCACATACAACATCTATTTTTCCGATTTCTTCCTCGCCCAAAAGAACCTTTATTGCTCCTATCTTGTCTCCGCTCGTAACGGGAGCTTTTATATTCTCGGGAATGTCAACCTCGGTATATATCTTATCCATATCCGAGCTTTTCACTACCAAAGAAAAATCAGAATGAGAAATTCCGCAGTTTTCTTTAACACCGCCCAGTACTCTTATATTTCCCAGACTCTTGCCTTCGCATTTATAGAGTGCATAATTTGCAAATCCGTAATCAAGAAGCTTGGTAGTCTCGGAATTTCTGATATCTCTCGTGGGTGAACCCATGACCACCGCAATAAGGGTCATTCCTTCTCGCTCTGCAGTTGCGGAAATGCAAAAGCCGGCCTTTGAAGTTGAGCCTGTTTTGAGACCGGTTGCTCCCTTATAAAAACGTATAAGTCGGTTTGTGTTTGTAAGACCGAATGCTCCATCTCTTATGCTGTCCATCCATATTGAACTATATTCAAGTATCTTTTTGTGCCCAATAAGCTCCCGAGACATAATAGAGATATCTCTTGCGCTTATAACGTGATTTTTCGCAGTGTCATCAAGTCCGTTAGTGTTTTCAAAATTAGTATTTTTCATGCCAAGCTCTATCGCTTTTTCGTTCATTTTTTTAACAAAAAGCTCTTCACTTCCTGCTATATGCTCAGCCAGTGCTACCGCAGCATCATTTGCAGAAGAAATAACAACGCTTTTTATCATATCTTCCGCAGAAAGCTCCTCCCCCTCCTTGAGATACACCTGTGAACCGCCCATAGAAGAAGCATTTGTACTTGTTCTTATCATATCGTCAAGCTTCAATGTACCGTTATCCACTGCTTCCATCACAAGAAGAAGAGTCATTATCTTCGTGACTGATGCAGGCGGCAGAGCCTCGTCCGCATTTTGCTCAAAAAGCACCTTTCCGCTTTCCGCCTCCATCAGTATTGCACTTTTTGCATCAAGAGTAAAGGGCTCATCCGCACTTGCAGAAAAAATAAAACACGGGATAATAAGAGTCAGCGACAAAATTACCGACAATATCTTTTTCTTCATAAAAAATCACCTCGCTTATAAATTATGAAGCAAGATGATCTTTTATGTTTATTTTTATTTTCTCACACCGAATTTATAAATAGTGGTGTAGTCATATTTTTCG
>CAYPKQ010000346.1:0-1606 GCA_964411355.1 uncultured Lachnospiraceae bacterium | reverse complement strand
ACGCCCGTCCAGATCTCGATAACGTCCGCAAGGTTTTCTTTTGTCAGCATAATAGCCGAGCAAGTGGGCTCGAGCTTGTGCAATTTCTCGGAAAGTCTCATTTCCTTGGATTTAACGTTGGCGAGAGCCTCGTAATTCTTCTGCTGCTCCTTTTCATCATCGCTTTGAGATGACTCAAGCTCCTCGCGAGTCTTTTTTAGCTTCAGAAGCTCGTCCCTGATCTCTCTCGTCTCATTGAGCTCGGCACTGTTAAGGGAGAGCGACGAAGCAGCTTCGTCGATAAGGTCAATTGCTTTGTCGGGGAGATACCTTTCGGTAATATATCTCTCGGACATCGTCACTGCATCTCTGAGCACGTATTCCGGAATGATAATAGAGTGAAATTCCTCGTAGTAATGCTTAATTCCGCGAAGCATATCGACGGTATCGGCGATAGAGGGCTCGTTAACGGTAACGGGCTGAAATCTTCTTTCAAGCGCCGAATCCTTTTCGATGTATTTTCTGTATTCCTTGAGAGTGGTCGCTCCGATCACCTGAACCTCGCCTCTCGAAAGTGCGGGCTTAAGAATGTTAGCCGCGCTGATGCTTCCTTCGGAGTCGCCGGCGCCCACAATATTATGCACCTCATCGATAACGAGAATGGCATTTCCCGCCTCCTTGACTTCGTTGAGAAGCCCAAGTATTCTTGACTCAAACTGTCCTCTGAACTGTGTGCCCGCAACGAGTGCGGTGAGGTCAACGAGGTAAATTTCTTTGTTCTTTAATACATAAGGGACGTTTCCTGCAGCTATCCTCTGCGCTAGAGCTTCGGCGATAGCTGTCTTTCCAACTCCGGGCTCACCTATAAGGCACGGATTGTTTTTTTGACGTCTGCAAAGAATCTGTATCACACGGGACAGTTCTTTGTTTCTTCCAACAATTATATCCATTTCGCCCTTGCGAGCTCTTTCGGTAAGATTGCGGCAATATGTGGTAAGAAATTTGTACTTTTTCCTTTCATCTTTTTCCTTATCTTCCGATTTTTTCTTATCCTTTTTGGACTTTTCGTTATTGCCCGATTTTGTGTTATCCTCGGATTTTATCTGAAGCCCCTCTATGTTTGATCCTTCTGTAAAGAGTCCGCTTTCTCTTATAAGCTTCGGGAAATCTATCGCAGGAGCGCCTCCATCCTCGCTGTCGTCATTATCGGACGGGAGGCCTCCGTTTTCGTTGAGCATATCATTTACGTCCTGCTCCATATTTTCTATCTGCTCAGACGTAAGTCCAAATTTATCAAAAACGTTGCCGAGCATATTATCGACGGGAAGCCCCAGCTCCTTGGCGCATTTGATGCAAAGTCCCTCGGAGACCTTTTCTCCGCCTTCTATTTTAGTTATAAAGACCACAGCCATTCGCTTGTGGCATTTTGAACACATTACCATTTATAAAAACCTTTCTGAGAAACATTTTTCGGTGATAGCAAGGCTTCATTCCGCAAGATTAGTTACCGAAGAAGCAGTGCCGCTTTTATCGTTGTTTTTAAGTGTCTTGAAATATGCTTTTGCATAGTTTATGAGGGCTGACATAGCGACCAAGAGCACTGTTGCGCACACGACGTAAAGGATCA
>CAYPKQ010000345.1:0-1612 GCA_964411355.1 uncultured Lachnospiraceae bacterium | reverse complement strand
CAGATTATGGCTGGAAGCGGTATCTACTCATCCACTGCGCAGCGGTCCCCCTTCCCTGCAAGGGAAGGCTAACGATAAATTCCTGTTTAGAAAAAAGTCAAGGACAAAATCCTTGACTTTTTTATTACATTTTCTTCATTGACTTATCATAAAGTGTCTGAATTTTGATATTACTTAAAAAGCAATGGGATATTTTGCTTATTTAAGACCTGATTTTTTATATAACATCGGAGAAATTCCGACCTTTTCTTTGAATTTCTTTGAAAAATAAACATAGTCGGTATACCCGCATTTTTCCGCAACTTCAGCAAGAGAAAAATGGTTTTTATAAGGAAGATCGTTTGCGATACATTCATCAATAAAAAATTTGTGAAAATCCGTTAAAAATCCATTTTGCTCGATAAACTCATTTACTTTTTCATTTGTATGAAGGTGAACACCCGTAAGGTCTATCAACATATCCTTCTTTTTACACGCAGCGATGACCTTTTTGCTATATTTTCAACGGTCATCTCCTCAAGTCCGTCGCACAGATGGGTATGAATATGAACATCGATATTATTTACATCGTGCTTTCCGAGTTATTTCTTTGATTCACTTATTTTTAGCATAATTCTCTCCTTTTCAAAAATTAGTTTCCCATGTTTCAAGTGCCGCACCGTAAATTTTATGCTTTCTTATATCTCCGAGCATAGCACCCACATCCGCACAATGGTGGGCATCCGAGCCGTAAGAAAACCTACAGCCAGCATCAAGCGCCCATTTTACGATCATTTCTTGCGGATAAATAAAAGAAAAATCCTTTTTTGTCTCAGCAAGATGCGGATTGATCTCAAGAAGCATATTTTTCTCTGCAAGGCTTTTCAAAAACAGCTTTATTTCCTTTTCGAATTTCAGAACATCATAACCGTCATCAATGAAAGGGAATCTTTGCGGATTTTCAAAAACGAACCTATACATATCAAAATGCGAAACAGCATCAAACAGTCCGCTCTCTACGGAAAGGCAGCTATTCTCGATTGCCATTGCCGCAAGCTCGTTAAAGGTATGTTTCGAATGGTCGGGAACGAAAGTATGCATATGTGTTGAACCGAGAATGAAATCAAAATCTCCCGCATCAAGAACAGACTTTATCTCATCCGAAACCGACGGATGGAAATCGATCTCTATTCCGCACTTGACGGATATGATACCATTATACTGCTCTTTTATCTCGCCTATCCTTCTGCAATAATCTCTAACCCTTCCGTGCGGTATTCTGTCTGGGGCATCAGAGAGAGAAAAGGGCATATGATCGGTAAAGCAGATCTCTTCAACGCCGTTTTTTATTGCCGCATCGATAAACCCTGAATATTTTTCGGGTTCATTTAAAATGTTTGCATGGAGATGATAATCCTTTACCATGTTTACTCCTTTTAAGACACTTTTTGTATATTATAAATCATATAAACAAAGTAAGCAAGTACTATTTTGCTTAAATTTTCATATCTATTGCTTTTTTCGAATTATGATGAAACAAATCAAATGCAAAAGATACGCCAAACGGCAGATATTTTAATATCAAAGCCTATCTATTATCTTGTCATAAAGAGTTGGAATGGTTATCTGATGG
>CAYPKQ010000344.1:0-1630 GCA_964411355.1 uncultured Lachnospiraceae bacterium | reverse complement strand
ATTAAATACAAGAAAAAGCTTGTTGTTATGAGGAAATTTCAACTTGTGGAAATGACTTCCACAAGTTGAAACAGTAGCCTCCACTTGTCAGGGGAGGTGGCACGGCATAGCCGTGACCGAGGGGTAGTTTTTCTCTCCCTCAGTGTTTTGCTTCGCAAAATCCAGATCCCTCGTCGGAGGGAGCCAAAGATAGTTTGTTCCTAACTTGACACAAGCATACACTCATTTCAAAGACAAATACAGCTATGCTTGGGATGATATGTGCAAAGATAAAAAGATACAAGCGAGATTTGAAAATGCACAAGCGACCCTGCTGGCTAAAACGCAACAGCTAAAGCCGATTACTTAAATCAATGCACGGAGGGAAACAATATGAAAACAAAAATAACCCATTCAAAACAAATACTCCTCACAGTGATGTGTCTGACAATTCTCCGCTTCTCGAGAAGTGTCCCGGACTTTTGATTGACTACAGCGACTTGAACGGCAACGGCAGAATCGAAGTAGTTTCCAAATCCGAGAATGATAATGATACAGTAAAGGATGATGACAAGCCTTCCGAGATTCCGCAGACCGACGACAACAGCAATCCGATGCTATGGTTTATTATCCTGCTCGTAAGCGGTACATGTTTCTTCGGTATTATTCTGTATAACCGAAAAAGAAGAACGACAGTAAAATGATAATTTAATTACCCTATAAACAACGGGCAGTAACGGAAATAAATCCGCAATTGCCCGTTGCTGTCTTATAAACGGAGGAAACTATAATACTAAAATATAAAACCGCATCCTTTTTGCGCTATTGGCAACATTGTATCCGTATGCCCATTATCGCTTTTTTTATAAGGATGAGGTAAGTCAAGGTCAACCCGAATTTTCTTTTTGGCTCCTTGAGGAGATAATAATTTGGCTTAAACTCAGATAAAGCTTTTTTGCTGTTTCAATATTAGAAAAATAAGATGTGATGCAAACTTTAGATAATAAAGATCGCATCACACATTTCCATGATTTTAATTATTTTCTTATTCGATTCTTATAATCTGCGTTAATGTTATTGCTCCAATCAGCTTGCAAGGGCTCATTTGCACGAATAGTAGCTACAGCTTGTTCAACTGATTCATAGAGAATACTTGTCCCTTTCTTGTCTGCGTTATAATTTACAGCCCTGTCTTTATTTATTCCATAGCGTGATGCCGTTTCTGCAGCATCAATATTTGCACCGATAAACAAAAACTCCCAACCGTATTTATCTTTTTGACGTTCTATCATTCTCTTGACTTGTTCACTGTTGTAGCGGTGGCTTGCGTTTTCTTCACCGTCTGTAGTGATAACAAACATTGTATGCTCCGGCACATCTTCAGGGCGTGCGTACTTATGTATGTTACCGATATGGTGGATTGCGCCACCAATAGCATCAATAAGTGCAGTGCAACCTCTAACAGTATAATCCCTGTCGGTCATCTTGGGGATATCGCCGAGTTTTACACGGTCGTGCAAAACCTCGCTTACGTCATCGAAAAGCACAGTTGATACATAGCAGCCGCCGTCCTGTTTCTTTTGCTTTTCGATCATAGAGTTAAAACCGCCGATGGTGTCGCTCTCGAGACCTGACATAGATCCGCTTCTGT
>CAYPKQ010000343.1:0-1632 GCA_964411355.1 uncultured Lachnospiraceae bacterium | reverse complement strand
TGCGGCTTTGTTTTCGATCTTCTGACCGTGCTCGTCCGTACCTGTGAGGAACATCACATCATAGCCCTGCATTCTCTTGTAACGGGCAATTGAGTCACAGGCTACTGTTGTGTAGCAATGACCGATATGGGGATTGCCCGACGGATAATAGATGGGTGTGGTAATGTAAAATGTTTTCTTTGACACGATTATTCCTGCCTTTCATTTTAATATATGCCAACTACTATTATATACCATTATTTTGATTTTGTCACTACTTTTTTGTAAAATTATATCCTGAAATGCCGCAACGCCGTGCAGAGACGGAGGTAATGGCTCTGTACGGCGTTATAAAAAGTTGTATTTCAGTTAACTGCGGATTTTACCTTTTCGCTTCTCTGATATTTCAGCCTGAGATTATCGGTGATAAGGGCGATAAATTCGCTGTTTGTGGGCTTGCCCTTGCCTACGCTGACGGTGTAGCCGAAAAGATTCTGAATGGTGTCAAGGTCGCCTCTGTCCCATGCGGTTTCAATGGCGTGGCGGATAGCTCTTTCCACTCTTGAAGCGGTGGTGTTGAAGTTCTTTGCTACTGTGGGGTAGAGAAGCTTTGTTACGCTTTCCAGCATTTCCTCGTCATCAAGGCTGAGAAGTATAGCTTCTCTCAGATAATGATAGCCCTTGATATGCGCAGGTATGCCAATCTGATGGATTATCTCGGTAACTACTACCTTCATATCCTCCTTGAGTCTGGGGTCGTCGGGAGGCAGCTCCATTTCTACCGCACTTCTTATTACGTTCACCAGCATATCGGTGTCAAAGGGCTTTAACATAAAGTATGCGTTCTCCATTGCCATTATCTGACGCTCGGCAAACATATTTCTGTAGGCTGAGGTAACGATGAAAAAAGGCTTATGTACAAATCCCGAGCATCTTTTGATAAGCTCCGTTCCGTCAATTCCGGGAATGATGCTGTCGATTATCACCACATCGGGCTCCTCGCTTCTGATTGCCTCGAATAATGCAAGTCCGTCGTTGTCCCGTGTCACGGCGAAGAAGCCTCTGCCTCTCAGGGAGTTTGCAAGCATGCAGCCGAACTCCTTGCTGTTGTCACCGATAATTACCTTGATCTTGTCATTCATTTTAATTCTTCCTCTCGTTCTTTTTTTTGATGTTTTGTTGTTCGGATTTCGTTCCGTTGACATAATATTATCACGTTTTTTCGAATTTTGCAATAGGTTTTGGCAAGGAACAAAACGTCTCATTTTTATATCTTTTAATATAATGCAATTTAATAACCTATTTTATCCCACGGAATATTATTTTTAGACAAAATGAGCTTTGCCGATTCTTAACCGTCATAAAAAATTTTTGATATTTTGCAGGATTGCAAGTATCAAACTTGCAAACTTGCAAAAATCCATTGACATATGGATTTTTATGATGTATAATATTTATGGGTATATTTCCGTATATTCTCCGCATAATAGCTGTATTATGTATGGCGGAGGTTTTTTGCGTGAGCGAGAAAAAAACAACGGAAAATGAAGAATCTCTTTCTTCGGAGCTTCTTGACGACGCGGAGCTTGCCGAAAAGAACGGGCAGTCCGTTTCGGAAAATTCAAAGCATCTTATCCATTGCCTGACAATTAT
>CAYPKQ010000342.1:0-1649 GCA_964411355.1 uncultured Lachnospiraceae bacterium | reverse complement strand
ATACCGTCACGCTGATCGTTGAACCACCATCCGCTGCCGAACTGAATCTTGCCCTGTACGGGACCGTTCTGGAAACAGCCGAGCATTGTACCGAGAACATAGTTATCCTTGGGGTTAAGAGTATAGAGAATTGTCTTGGGAAGACAATCGTCAATTTCGAGGCAATCCATAAATTTGCCGAGGTCTTCAGCGATGCAAAGGTCATTGATTGAATCGTAGCCTGTGTCGGGGCCGAGCTTATTGTACATCTTTGTATTGTTGTTACGAAGTGCACCGATATGAAGCTGCATTGCCCAGCCGAGGCGTACATACTGCTTTGCACAATGCTTAAGAACTGCAGTCTTGAACACATTGATTTCTTCCATAGTAAGCTCTTCGCCATTCATCTTTTTAGCGAAAACTTCTTCGGGATTACCGAGAGCATAAGGAACGTATTCAAGAGCATGGTCGCTGATACGGCAACCGTTTTCGTGGAAGAAGTCAATTCTTGATGTGAGCCACTCTGTAAGCTCGCCATAGCTCTTTACACCAATCATTTCTATGTAAGGGATAAATGTTTCCTTGCCGATTTCAACTGCCTTATCGGGGCGCATTGTGGGAAGAATCTTGGTGGAAAATCCCTTAAGCTGCTGATGATATTCAAGAGTATCAGCAGGGTCGTCTGTTGTGCAGATAACCTTTACATTTGAACGTGTGATAAGTGACTGGGGCTTAAACTCATCCTTTGCAAGGCATTCGTTTACCTTGTCCCAGATCATTTTGCAGGTTTTTTCGGAAAGAAGCTCGTCAATACCGAAGAATCTCTTAAGTTCAAGGTGTGTCCAATGATAGAGGGGGTTACCGATAAGGTAGGGCATTGCTTTTGCAAATTCCATAAACTTTTCGTAATCGTCACCGCCGTCACCTGTGATAAGTTCCTCTGGTGTGCCGTTTGTTCTTATCTGTCTCCACTTGTAGTGGTCACCGCCCAAGAAAAGCTCGAAAGCGTTCTTGAAATTCTTGTTCTCCGCAATCATTTTGGGAACAAGGTGGCAATGATAGTCAATAATCGGCATATCCTTTGCAAAGTCGTTGTAAAGCTTCTTTGCGGTCTCGTTTTTAAGCATAAAATTGTCGTTGATAAAACTCATATTTTTTCTTCCCTTTCTGAATATAATTTTCACAAAATATTCCTACTTTATAGTTTACCACTATTTATCATTTATGTCAAAGAAAATATCGAAAAAAGGGATGCAATTTTGCATCCCTTTTTTCGATATTTCAATCATTCTTCAATTGCTGCTTTTTTCTGCATTGCGTATGCGAGTTTTTTAATTATTTTCTCGCTGAATTTTGGTGTTCTGTCATAGTAGTACAAGCCGTTCTGCTCCTGCTCAACGTCATAGAGCTGAGTGTAGCACAGTCCCATAATATCGGGGTTAGATTTGAGTATATCTGTAAGAGCAATATATCTTTCGATAAATTCCTCTTCCGTTTTCGGTGCGTTGCCGTATCCCCAACCGGAATTTTTTCCGGGAGCCCACTTAATACCGCCGTACTCGCTGACAAACACGGGCTCACCATGATAGGGCTGAACATCTTTTTCTTTTCTTTTTATCTGGTCCATTATAATGCCCTTTTCAATTTCAGCATAGTATGAAGCGAATTTT
>CAYPKQ010000341.1:0-1657 GCA_964411355.1 uncultured Lachnospiraceae bacterium | reverse complement strand
GAACGGAGCGAATTATGAGAAGAAATACCGCAAGACCCCTTACAGATTCTGCGGGTCAAAATATACTCCGGATGTACGAATCTGTCCCGGACTTTAACAGAAAAAATTTTTCCGAGCATCACCATACCGAAATTGAGCTTTGCTATGTTCTTTCGGGGAGGGGCTGCTTTAAAGTCAGAGAAAAGCACTATGATATACTTCCCGGTGCGGTTTTCCTTTTTCCCTCAAACGAGGTTCATTGGATAGAAAGCATCGACAAGGAAGAAATACCGGCTTTTCTTGATCTTAAATTTGAGCCGAGACTTGTCTGGTCACCGCAGCTCAATCTTTTCGATGATAATTGTCTCAAAACTCTGTTTGGGTCGAGCTGCACGAATTACATAGCTCCGGGCAATGTTGCATCTGAAATCGGTTCAATAATGAAGGAAATGCACCTGGAATGTCTTGAAAGCAAAAAAGGAAGCGAGATAGTCATAAAATCCGATCTTTACCGCCTTTTAGTTATTCTTTTGCGTAACGAGAAAAATTTTGACTATGAAATCAATGTAAAAAACAGCGAAAATTTAAAAAACATCGAGAAGGCGATACAGTTTATCAATTCAAATCTTTCAAAAAAATTCACTCTTGAAGAGCTTGCGGAGCTTTCATGCTTCAGCAGAACATATTTTTCTGCGCTATTTAAAGAGCTGAACGGCATTTCCCCTTGGGAATATATAAACATCAAACGAATAGAAAAGGCAAAAATGATGCTTTCGGAGACAAATGATACCATTCTTTATATTGCAAATGAATGTGGTTTTGGCAATCTTTCAAATTTTAATCGCATTTTCAAAAAAATTACCGGAAAAAAACCTTCCGATTATAGAAATAAATGAGGGGCTGAAACCCCTCATTTATATTTTTTCAGTTCAATTGTTCTCTCGTATGCTTTCTTTACCGCATTCATTGCAGAGGAACGGAACGCACCGTCCTCAAGGGCGTGCACACCCGCAATGGTGGTTCCTCCGGGACTGCAAACAGCGTCCTTTAGCTCACCCGGATGCTTTCCGGATTCTTCAAGCAACTTTGCTGCGCCAAGAAGTGTTTGGGCGGAATAAAGCATTGCCTTATCTCTTGGAAGCCCACATTCAACAGCGCCGTCGGAAAGTGCCTCTGCAAACATATAAACAAAAGCAGGACCGCATCCCGAAAGTGCACTTGCAGCATCGATCTTATCTTCGGGAATTCTATCAAGCTTTCCGGCTTGAGCGAGGATTTTCTCAAAAAATGCGATTTGTTCATCGTCTGTCAAAGCATTTGGTGAATAAAGTATCATTCCTTCTCCCACTGAAACGGGAGTATTGGGCATGATTCGAATAACAGAGCAATTGCAATCAGCCATTTTTTCTACTGCCGATATTGATATTCCCGCCGCCATTGAAATGAGCACAAAATTATCATTTCTTGATTTCAGTATCGGTGAAACAACATCAAAAAGATCGGGAAATACTTGCGGCTTAACACCGAGAAAAATATAATCGCAATTTGTTGCAACTTCATTTATATCTGCCGAATCTGCACCGTATTTTTCTGAAAGAGCTTTTGCCTTTTCGGCAAAAGAATCGCAAAGATATAAGAATTCTCCCGGTATGACCTTGGCGGCAGCGCACACAAGCGC
>CAYPKQ010000340.1:0-1663 GCA_964411355.1 uncultured Lachnospiraceae bacterium | reverse complement strand
TATCTTACGCTGCTTGCCGATGCGGGAATTTCCCTATGCACTCAAATAGTTCTGTGTAAAGGACTTAACGATGGCGAAGAGCTGATGCGTACCATGCGTGATCTTTCAAGGCTTGGAGAGTCGCTTGTTAGCTGTTCTGTAGTGCCTGCGGGGCTTACAAAATTCAGAGACACGCTCTATCCCATTTCACCTTTTACAAAAGAAGAATGCGATTCCGTTATCGACTCGGTTGAGGGCTTTGCCGCCGAGTGCTATGAAAAATTCGGAACGAGACTCTTTTTCTGCTCGGATGAATTTTATCTGAGAGCCGAGAGAGACTTGCCAAATGAGGAATATTATGAGGGCTATTCCCAGATTGAAAACGGCGTCGGAATGATAACCTCACTATCGAGCGAGGTTGAGGATGAGCTTCGGTATTTTGACGAATATCTTGACGAATTTCTCGCAAAATATAAGAAAAAACGCACCCTTTCCGTGGCAACGGGAGCAGCCGCATTTGACTGTATATCCTCTCTTGCCGGCGCAATAGAGAAAAAAGCCAAAGGCAGGCTTTCTGTTAAGGTGTATAAGATAATAAACCGCTTTTTTGGCGAAAGCATAACCGTTTCGGGACTTCTGACGGGCGGAGATATGTATGAACAGCTAAAAGATAAGGATCTGGGTGATATTCTTCTTATTCCATCAAACACATTGAAGGCAGATGAGGACATTTTTCTTGATGATATGACTCCTATAGAGCTTGCCGAGAAGCTCGGAGTCGATGTTTTGGCTTCTCCCGATAATGGGGCAGGCTTTATAAGAGCCATTCTCGGTATATAAAATTTTGGAGGTAATGAAATGAAAAGGCTTTTGGTTGTATTTCTTGCGCTTGCTATGATTTTTTGCATAGTGTCCTGCGGCGAAACCAATGACGGTTCTGAAACAAAGGATAGTGAAAGTGTTTCCGAAACTGTGACGGAAACAGAGGCAATAATGGCTCATACCTATGAGATAAAGGAAGAAATCATCGTACTTCATGAAACAGAGGACGGAAGAAGAAGCACAAAGCTTCTTCGTTATCCCGAAATTGGCGGAATGAGTGATGTGGTGCTTCAGGAAAAGGTGAATTCTGCCTTTCGTGAGGTTGCAGAAAAGGAATTTAAGCGAAATGTTCCCGATGTTGATATCTATATAATTGAAGATACAATATTCAATTATGAGGTCAGCGAGGTTGAGGTGACTTTGCTTGATAACCATTTTATGTCGGTCAAAAATACTGTATATTCAATGTCGAGCAATGCAGCATATCCCGAGTGCCCCGTCTATACGCTCAATATTGACCTTAGGAATGGCGAAATTATTGAAGAAGATGCTATAATTTCCGATTTCAATATCATTTCATCTGCTTTTCTCGCAGGAGATTTTACCATGGTTTCGGGCGCAGATGACCTACTTGATAATACAAATTATGAGGATATGATCCTTCAGTATAAGAGCGATTATGCAAGCTACCCCGATGTGTATTTTACTCCCGACAGCTTTGGAATTTGCATAGACCTTGTGCCTGCGCTTGGCACAAATGCTTGCTTTGAGATTGCAATAGATGATATAGCGGATGCACTTTTAATAGACCCAACAAAATAAAGACAAAGAAAGAGTAGTTATAAAGATGTCAAAACCGATC
>CAYPKQ010000339.1:0-1665 GCA_964411355.1 uncultured Lachnospiraceae bacterium | reverse complement strand
AGTACACTCTTTATTTCTCCGAGCTCTTTTCTACCCACTCTTTGAACTTGGAGCGTTCAACGAGGATTCTCGTTCCTACCTTGATTGATGGGAATTCCTCGTCTGACATAAGTATGTAGGCTGTCGTTTTGGATATTCCCAAAGTGTTTGCAACCTGACGGGCATTCATAAACAGAGGAAGCTCGTCGTAATTCTTTATGTTTGATTCTTTCATATTTTTCTCTTTCTTTGTCTTCAGAGGGCAAATAATTTGCCCTCGTTAATGTTTGGTTTCAATCTTATTGGGATGAGACTCGTTTGTTTCTTCATGCTTGCCTCGTCCTATATAGATGCTGTGCTTGGTGATCTCGGTGCCTGAACTCATGCCACCGGAGCTTTCATCATCTTCGCTCTCCTTTTGCTTTCTTTCCGCAGGGGGATATTTTTCTTTTATCGCAGATACAAGCTTTTCTCGGTTCGCGTATTTTATCTCCTTATTGGTTTTAAGGGGAACTATGTATGGATTTTCCTCGAACTGTATTCCCCACTCAAAGAACAACTTCAGCTTGACCTTGATGGGATAGAATCCTGTCTTGGTGACGATGAATGTTCCCTTGGGAAGAGATTTCAGCTCATCCGGTGTCATTAGCGCACGCTCCATCATCTGTATCGACCTTGACGGATCGTTTTTGCTATTGCTTATGGAGCCTGACTGTACCGTTCTTGAGCCGAGAGATTTCGAGAGCTTTTCTGCCGACTCGGAATTGGGTGCGAAGCCGCCGAAGACTGTTAACTGCGTATTGTCTATAATTATCTCTGCTCCCTCATCGCCATAGTTCTTTTCAAGCTGTGCAAAGGACTGGATAATAGGTACGATGCTTACTCGTCTCGAACGTGATGCAGAGAACATCATTTCCGCAGACTCTATCTTTGGTAGAGTTCCGAACTCATCGCAATAAAAGACCACTCGGTTCTCAAGCTTTCCTTTGTTCTCATCCGCAACAACAAGGATTTCTCTGTATAACTGCTGAATAAGAAGCGATACCATGAAGTATTTACTTGTATCCTCTTCGGGCATAATAATGAATATTGCGCTCTTCTTTTTACAGAAGTCTTCCGCATCTATCTCGGTGTCGTTACACAGTATGGTTTCAAGCTCGGAATCAAGGAATGCATTTAGTCTTGAGAGTGCCGTTGACATAACCGATGCCATCGACTGCTCTGCAGTATTTAATGCTGCACCCGCAAACCATTTGGCTTTGTGATCTGCAGGGAGCAATTCCATCAAGGCCTGGAACTGGTTTTTACCTTTGTTTTTTCCCGGGGCAAGTAACTCCTGTATTATCTTGAAGACCGATACGATATGTCTTTCTTCCTTTTCACAGAACTCGGAAACGAGAAGTATTGATGCTGTCAAGATGCCCTCCGCCGCATCATAGAAGTAACTGTTTTGACCGAAGTTGCCCGATTCCATTCCCGAAAGGATAATTGTTTTTGAAATGATCTTTGCATACTTTTCGGCTTTAGCTTTATGCTCTATGCTCTTTGGATTCTCTTTGTATAAATCCATATACTTATTAACGAGGTGCAGAAGGTTGTTTCCGCTTGATCTCATAGGGTTACGGAGGTCTATTACAGATATCTTGTATCCGTAATACTTTGATGCAATTGAACCGTAATTTCGAA
>CAYPKQ010000338.1:0-1686 GCA_964411355.1 uncultured Lachnospiraceae bacterium | reverse complement strand
GGGGACGGCGCCCTCGACGTCCCATTTATAATTTTAAATTACCGATTATCCCTTGTCTTTTGAGGGACGTCGAGGTCGCCGTCCCCTACAAAAACACGCCTTCGCCTGTTCGACAAATTACTGTTTAAAATGAAAAATCCTTATTCGCAGAAGGCTTTTAAAATATTGAGTCCTACCTTGCCGCTTTTTTCGGGGTGGAACTGACAGCCCATAACATTACCGCTTTGTACCGCAGCGGTCAGAGGTGCGCCGTATTCGGAGGTGGCAATGGTACTATCGGCACAGTTTGCCCCAAAGAACGAATGAACGAAATAAACATGGTCGCCATCGTTTATATATTTGAAGAGATCGGATTTATTTTCTGTAAAATCAAGGGCGTTCCAGCCGATATGAGGGATCTTGAGGTAACCCGGTATAACGTCTGCAATAGGGCGGATCTCGCCCTTTATAAGTCCAAGACCTTCATGCTCACCGTATTCATAGCTTTTTTCAAGGAGCATCTGCATACCGAGACAGATTCCAAGCAAAGGTTTTCCACCCTTTGCTTCCTCGATTATGACCTTGTCAAGCCCTGTGGCACGGAGCTTTGCCGCCGCATCTCCGAATGCGCCAACACCGGGAAGAATTATCTTTTCGGCTTTTCTAATCTCGTCTGCATCACCCGTAACCACTGCATCTGCGCCAACGGCACGGAGTGAGCTTATAAGGGAAAAGAGATTTCCAACGCCGTAATCAAACACCGCTATCATCAGAGAACTCCCTTCGTTGAAGGAACTTCATCAGGGAAATACTCATCAAGCTTTACTGCTGCGCCGAGAGCTCTTGCAACTGCCTTGAAGGCACCCTCTATTATATGATGAGAATTTTTTCCCGCATTCTGTACAATATGGAGAGTTATATCCGCATTTCTCACAAATGCCTGCCAAAATTCCTCGCAAAGCTCTGTATCAAAATCTCCGACCTTTTCTGTGGGGATCTCAAGTCCGTAGCAAAGACAGCTTCTTCCCGAAATATCCACAGCGGCTGTTATAAGTGCCTCATCCATCGGGAGCATAAGGCTTCCATAGCGGATTATACCCTTTTTATCGCCAAGAGCCACAGCAAAAGTCTCTCCGAGGCAGATGCCGATGTCCTCTGCGGTGTGGTGATAATCAACCTCTGTGTCACCCTTGCATGAAATGGCAAGATCAAATCTGCCGTGACGTGCAAAAAGCGTCAGCATATGGTCGAGAAATCCGCAGCCCGTGCTGATCTCACTTTTCCCCGAGCCATCGAGATTTATGGCAAGAGATATATCCGTTTCTGCAGTTTTGCGCTCTATTTTAGCTTCTCTCATTTTATTTTTCCTCCAATATTTTCCTAATGGCAGAAAGCAATTCTTCCATCTGCTCTCTCGTGCCAACCGTTATGCGGTTAAATGCCGAAATTCTTTCCGATGTGAAATGACGGACAAGAATCCCTCTCTCACGAAGTGCACCATAAAGCTCTCCGCCATCGATTTTGTCGCTTTTTGCAAAAACGAAATTCGTCTTTGATGGAAGAACCGCAAAGTCCATTTTTTCAAGCTCTTTTGTCAGAAAATCACGGTTTTCGGCAACTATGCGACAGTTTTTTCTCGTATATTCATCATCAAGAAGCTGTCCTACGCCTGCCGCCATAGTCATGGAATTTATATTATAGGGATTT
>CAYPKQ010000337.1:0-1700 GCA_964411355.1 uncultured Lachnospiraceae bacterium | reverse complement strand
GACGGCAACCTCGACGTCCCCTACAAAATACATCTTCAACAGTTCGATAAATTACCGTTTATATTAAAAAATATTCCGTCAAAAAAACGACGGAATATTTTTATATTCAATCTATTCAGCGCAAGCGGACTTGATTATTTCCACAGCTTCCGTGAGAACATCCATTGGAATATTGAGCGCAGGAAGAAGTCTAACCTTATCCTTTGCGGTAAGGCACAAAACGCCCTTCTCAATGCACTTTTTCACAATTTCCGAAGCACTATTTTCGGTTTTTATACCGATCATAAGTCCCATGCCGCTGACGCTCTCTATTCCCTTTGCGCCACTGAATGCATCAAAGACGAATTTGCTTTTTTCCTTTACGGAATTAAGAAGTGCATCATTGATTCTCGAAACAATACTGCAAGCCGCCGCACAGCAAACGGGATTTCCACCGTATGTTGAGCCATGGTCTCCAAAGCCCAGAACATTCTGAACCTTCTCGCCAATGATCGCCGCACCGATAGGCAGTCCGCCGCCAAGCCCCTTGGCGGTAGTTACCACATCGGGCTTTATTCCAAAGTTCATATATGCGTACATTTCACCGGTTCTGCCGTTACCCGTCTGAACCTCGTCGATCATCATCACGATATCGTTTTCACAGGCATATTCAGCAGTCTTTTTTACAAAATCCGCATTTAGCACATTAACTCCGCCCTCTCCCTGGATACATTCCATGAGGATTCCCGCAACCTTGTTTTCCTCGCATAGCTTTTTGATATCATCAAAATTATTTGCTTCCGCATGAACAAAGCCGGGGGTGAGAGGCTGAAAAAGCTCATGATAATGATCCTGCCCCGTCGCCGCAAGGGTTGTCAGAGTTCTTCCGTGGAAGCTGTTTTTAAGGGTAACTATGGTAGAATATTCCGCACCTTTTTTATCTGCGGCATATTTTCTTGCTATCTTTATTGCACATTCATTGACTTCCGCACCGGAATTCCCAAAAAACACCTTTTTCATGCCTGTTTTTTGGCAGAGCATTTCCGCAAGCCGTGCACAAGGCTCGGTATAATAAAGATTTGACATATGCTGAACTCTTGAAATCTGGTCATTTACCGCCGCCTGCCATTCTTCATCGGCAATTCCAAAGGCGGTAACTCCGATTCCCGAGCCCATATCGATATAACGCGTTCCGTTCTCGTCAAAAACTACCGAACCTTTTCCCTTTACTACCGTAACGGGAAAGCGGGCATAAGTGCCCGCTACATATTCTTTATCTTTTATTTGAATATCACTCATTTTCGTCTCCCATAAGCATCGTTCCCGCACCCTCATCTGTGAGAAGCTCCATAAGAATTGAATGTGGAACTCTGCCGTCCATTATA
Source organism: uncultured Lachnospiraceae bacterium (assembly GCA_964411355.1). Taxonomy (GTDB): domain Bacteria; phylum Bacillota; class Clostridia; order Oscillospirales; family CAG-272; genus SIG710. The sequence continues at coordinate 336 of CAYPKQ010000337.1, read as the reverse complement.
ATAACCTTATGTACTCCCTCGCGAAGTGCCTCGATACAGCACTCCACCTTTGGAATCATTCCCCCGGAAATAACGCCTTCCTTGCGAAGCTTTGAAGCCTCCGAAACCGTCATCATAGGAATGAGAGTTGAAACATCATCCTTATCACGAAGGATTCCTGCGATATCGGTCATCATGATAAGTCTTTCTGCTCCGAGAGCACCTGCAATATACGCAGCAGCAGTATCGCCGTTGATATTATAGGCATTTCCCTCTTTATCACAGCCTATGGTTGAAATTACAGGGATATATCCCTTTTCCTTGAGTTTCGGTATGAGCGCCGCCTTCTCCCCGTTG
>CAYPKQ010000336.1:0-1720 GCA_964411355.1 uncultured Lachnospiraceae bacterium | reverse complement strand
GCATGCTGACGGTTGTATGTACAAATGGATACAGCGTCGAGCTTAAGGCTCTTATCGTCGATCATTTCCTTGTGGGAAGCATAGTCGGTCTTTGCACCCTCAATACCGTATCTCTTCATGAAGGCTGCTGCCTTGCCGGGGATAAGGTCTGCTGCTGCAACGATCTCAACATCGGGCTGTCTCTTATAAGCCTCGATATGAGCCTCTGCGATCCAACCTGTACCGATGATACCTACGCGCATCTTCTTCGTGGTATCAACAGCCTTAACTTCCTGATTTTTCTCAAAAGCATTCATATCTGCCATGGGAAAATCCTCCTTTGAATATAGAAATTTTTGTTTTTATCTTGTCAAAAGAGCTTTCGCTCCATTGAAAACCTTGTTTTTGTTCTCGGAGGATCAGTTTCCGAGAGTTGTAAGATACTTGCGGGACATTTCGATGGATTCAAGAGGAGTCTTGCCCATGCTGGGTCTGTCCTGCTCAACAACAATCCACTCTGTGCCTGCATCCTCGCAAGCCTTAAGGATATTATACCAATCCTGGCAGCCGTAGCCGACGGGACGAAGCTCAAATGCGGGAGCTGCAGTAACCTTCTTTTCGATTCCTATAAGCTCATACATATCGTCGCTCTTAGAACCGACGAAATCCTTAAGATGGACAACGGGAGCTCTGTCGGCATACTTTCTCACATAGCCTGCGGGGTTCTCGCCGCCGACATTTACCCAGCAAGTATCAAGCTCTGTTGCGAGCAGGTCTGCGGAAACGGTATCGTAGAGCATATCGAGAGCGTATGTATCGCCGAGCTTAACGAATTCAAAATCATGATTGTGGTAAAGGAGCTTGATGCCCTGCTTCTTGCATTCCTCTCCGATCATTTTGATATTTGCAACTGTCTTTTCCCAATTGGGAGTACCGGGGCGATCTTCTTCGCCAAGGTAGGGAACTGCGATATATTTGCAGCCGATAGAAACATAATCTGCAACGGTTTTTTCTGTTGCGTTGACAAGGTCAACGAGCGGAACGTGAGCGGAAACGGGAACAAGACCGATCTCCTCACACATTTTCTTAACGTCGGCGGGATCATTGCCGTAAAGACCTGCAAACTCAACGCCGTCATAACCCATTGCCTTTATTTTTTCAAGTGTTCTGCGAAAATCTGCCGCAGCATCATCGCGCACGGAATAAACCTGTACAGCTACCGGAAATTTCATAATAGTCCTCCAAGAAACATATATTTTTAAAATATAAAAAAGTTTATTTTTATCTCCATAGTTATTATAAGACATATTAAGCTGTTTTACAAGACATTTATAGGCAAATATAAGACAAATATTGCTATCATTAAAAAAGTAACAAATTGCAAGCAAAATTTGCGAAAAGCTAAGCAAAAGATAGCAATAAATCTTTATTTTCATAAGTTTATAATGGATTGATCTTTTTTGAAATCGGTCGCTTTTGTTCTGCAAAACGGCGGAATTTTTCTTGAAATGTGAAAAATATTGCTCTTTTTATGGGAGTGGGCGTGATTGCTGCATGATACCGACGCCATCTCCAACCGTCATACTGAACGAAGCAAAATGACCAAAGGTCATTTGCGAAGCCGAAGGAGCTATAAACGATTTGAGATAATCTCACTACGGTTTATTCACATTAGTCGTTTATCTGAGAAGAAGTTACTTACTGTTTAGCGCCTAATGCCGGCGGGGCAGTCACTTTGGCA
>CAYPKQ010000335.1:0-1723 GCA_964411355.1 uncultured Lachnospiraceae bacterium | reverse complement strand
GATCAAGGTTGAGGACGGAAATCTTATTCTTTATGGCTCATATCACTCTATTTCTTATGTTATTGAGTATTTCAAGAATACCGTTGTTGGCGAAAACAAAGAGGTAAATATGTCTTCCGAGGTCATTACCCTTGACTCGGGCGACCTTCCCACAGTATATTCAAAGCAAAATCTTATGGATGTGCTTCAGTATGCCTATGACAATGACGATGTCCTTATCGTTGGCGATGAGATAGGCGGAAACCGTGATGTTCCTTCCCGTTATCTTGAGTATTATAAGAATGGAAATATTGCTACGGGCGGAGAAAGACCCGGCACAGGACTTTATCCCGCTATTATGGGCGTGGATATGGGCAGATGCGGTATGCTTCTTGCTTTTCTTGAGGATCATGAATGGGGGACTATTTCACAAATCGTGTGCGAGAGCATAGATTATGCGGCACAGGGAGGAATTCTTACATATGCCTGCCATTTCCGTAACCCCACCCTATCCCAGACGGCAGAATGGCAATCTGATAGAGGAAATATTGGCGGAGAACAGGCATGGAAAGACCTTATCACACCCGGCACGGAGATCAATACCAACATGATGTTCGAGCTTGAAAGAGTAGCAAAGGTTCTAAAGGCGTTTGACGATGCAGGTGTTCCGATAATATGGAGACCCATGCACGAGATGAACGGCGCGTGGTTCTGGTGGACACCCTATCAGGATTACAATGTTTTGGACGCAAAATATTATGTTGATTTCTGGAGATATATATACGATTACTTTACTGTAGACTGCGGTCTCGACAACCTTATCTGGCACTATTCTCCCTCTACTAATATTTCAAAGGCAGACACTATGTATTTCTATCCCGGAGATGAATACTGCGATATTCTTGGTGTTGACTGGTACACAGACGGCTCCGGTGTTACAGATGACTTTATAAACAAGGTCTACGGTCCTCTTATGGAAACCGGAAAAATAGTAAACCTTGCAGAGATAGGTATAAGTGATTCACTGAAGGCAGAGGATTACCGTGACCAGGAAAGCCTTTACAGTGCCCATGATTTCTTTAGAACCACCATTGAGGCAATGAGAGGGGAGGGGCTGAAGGCGGCGTTCTTTGCAACATATACCGATGTTCACACCCTTGCTTATCTCCCCGGAGGAGACGAGATCATGGCTTCGGAATATGTTATCGATCTTTCCGAAATGCCTGCACTCTTTGAGCAGGTAACGGGCTTTAAGGTGGGAGAATAATTTCCCGATATTACAAATAAATCCCATAATTGCATTGACAAATGCTTTTTAAAAGGATATACTAAGTCAACTTTTTAAGGTTGGAGGAAACGAAAATGTCTGAAAAGAAAATTACGCTTGGCGGTTTTCCGCTCTCCGCTTGCAAGGTGATAGCAAACGGAGCAAATAAGGAATGGGGGCTTAAATTCTGCCGCACGGTAGCAAAGCTCACCGGCGAATATGTTGAATTTGCCGAAAACGAAGCTCTATACGGAGGAAATGTATTTTTCGATGCCACCGAGCTGATGTATTCTAAGGGAAGCGTTAAGGTGGAGCGTGGAAATATCTTTTTCTATGGCTCATACCATTCCCTGCCCATTATCATTGAAAAATATCTTGAAAAGGTTCTTTTGGTCGAGGGGGATGAGATAGAAATTACCCTTTGCGAGGAATATGACCTTTGCGATACCCCTAAGCTCTATACAAAGGATGAGCTTT
>CAYPKQ010000334.1:0-1729 GCA_964411355.1 uncultured Lachnospiraceae bacterium | reverse complement strand
TCAAAGATGAATATTATTGAGGGCGGCATTTGCGCCGCAAAGGGATTTACGGCAAGCGGAGTTCATTGCGGTGTGCGCAAGAATAAAACGAAAAAGGATATTGCGCTTATATATAGCGAAAAGCAGGCAAGTGCGGCGGCGGTCTATACCACCAATCTTGTTAAGGGCGCACCTCTTCTGGTTACAAAAAAGCACCTTGCAAACGGAAAAGCACAGGCTGTTATCTGCAATAGCGGAAATGCCAATACCTGCAATGCAAACGGAATTGAAATCGCCGAGAAGATGAGTGAGCTTTGTGCCGCAGAGCTTGGGATAAAAGCAGATGATGTTGTTGTGGCTTCTACCGGAGTTATCGGTCAGCCTCTTAATATTGAGCCGATAGCGGAGGGTATTCCTCAGCTTAAAGCTGCGCTTTCAAAGAACGGCAGCGACGATGCCGCAGAGGGCATAATGACTACCGATACAGTAAAAAAAGAGATCGCAATTGAATTTAACATAGGCGGAAAGACCTGCAGAATAGGCGGCATTGCCAAGGGAAGCGGAATGATCCATCCCAATATGGCGACTATGCTCGTTTTCATCACTACCGACTGTGCAATTTCCCCCGAAATGCTCGGTAAGGCACTTTCAAGCGATATAAAGAATACCTTTAACATGGTAAGCGTTGACGGAGATACGTCAACAAATGATATGGTTACAGTTCTTGCAAACGGAATGGCGGGAAATGACGAAATTACAGAAGAGGGTGTGGATTTTGATGAATTCATGAAGGCACTCAATACTGTTACCGTTTATCTTTGCCGTATGATAGCTGCCGACGGTGAGGGCGCAACAAAGCTTCTTGAATGTAATGTTGTGGGAGCAAAGGACGAGGCAACTGCAAAGACCGTTGCAAAGAGCGTTATCTGCTCAAGCCTTCTTAAAGCGGCAATGTTCGGCGCAGACGCAAACTGGGGCAGAGTTCTTTGTGCCATCGGTTATAGCGGCGCAGATGTTGACGTTAATAAGGTAGGAGTTACCTTTAAGAGCGAAAAGGGAAGCATCCTCGTTTGTGAAAACGGTGCGGGAGTTGATTTTTCCGAGGAGAAGGCAAAGGAGATCCTGCTGGAAAAGGAAATCGAGATAAATATCACCCTTGATAGCGGAAACGGAAATGCAACTGCTTGGGGATGCGACCTTACATATGATTATGTTAAGATAAACGGTGACTACCGTACTTGATAGGAGCAAGAAATGGATAAGAATTTTACTAATGCACAGCGTGCCGATGTGCTGACAGAGGCACTTCCCAACATTCGACACTATAACGGCAAGACAATTGTTGTCAAATACGGCGGAAATGCAATGATAAACGAAACACTCAAGCAGCAGGTTATGGAGGATATCGTTCTCCTTTGGCTTATCGGAGTGAAGATCGTACTCGTTCACGGAGGCGGCCCCGAGATAAGCGACCTTATGTCAAAGCTGGGCAAAAAGCCCGAATTTGTTGACGGACTCCGAGTTACCGATAAGGAGACGGTTGATATCGTTCAGATGGTGCTTGCGGGCAAGATAAATAAGACACTTGTAAACCTTCTGGAAATGAAGGGCGGCAAGGCAATGGGAATTTCCGGCATGGACGGATGCCTTATCGAATCGAAGATGAAGGACGAGCGACTGGGATATGTGGGTGAGATAACCAATATTAATATAACTCCTGTTGTTGACCTTCTTGAAAAGGGATATATCC
>CAYPKQ010000333.1:0-1741 GCA_964411355.1 uncultured Lachnospiraceae bacterium | reverse complement strand
TTCAAAATATTCGTTTATCTTCTCTTCATTTTCATCCGCTTTAATACCTAACAAATAATCCGAGGTTACACCAAAGAAATTAGACAATGCCGGAATAAGAGATAGATCCGGCAAAGCCAAATTATTCTCCCATTTGCTAACAGCTTGATATGAGATATTAAGATAATCTGCCAACTTTTCTTGGGTTACATCCTGTGCTTTACGCAATTCCTTTATTTTTTCGCCAATCTTTAACATAGCATTCACTCCATATATTTATTCGAAAGCGCTTTCTGATTATAGTATAAATCATAGCAGTTCAAATGTGTATAACATAACCGTTTACCTGTATGCAACCACAGGTTGAGTTGGTGCGTTTTATAAATGCCGTTCACCATAGCAAACGGCATTTATTGTTATCTTTCAGCTTTTTCTATCGGCAACCATATCTCGATATATCTTTTTTCCTTAGCATACTTAGGAAACCAATGATAAACAGATATTTCCGGTGCATCTTTTATTTCATATGAGTTTGCAGGTAGCCACTCTGAAACAATACGCTTCCTAATATCCATATAGTCGTTCACAGGATATGCCTGTTCTTCTGTGGTAAAAACAGCATAGGTTTGCTTTGGGACAACAATATTTTCAAAACTAAACTCATGCATATAATCAAAGCCTGTAACATCTGTGTTATACATGTTGTCACGCTCGTACTTGTCAAGTTCGGCAACATAATAAAAATCATAACCGTCATCATCAAAATTGGTTATTAGACACATATCTGTAGTTGTGTCACTAGTCGAACCTTTTGCGCCTCGCAACAACCATTGTTTTGCCCTTGTTGATACAAACAACTGGCCTTCCTGTTTTTCTCTTTCTTCTCCATAGGGAACGCCGGTAAAACGAGTTTTGTATCCTGTTAGTATCATTTCGGGTTTTTCTTCGATTCTATACTTCATAGCAGAACCACCTTCCAAAGATATTTTCAGAACAAGGGGTGCAAAGGATTTTAGTATGCTACCATTATTCTTGGCTTGCGACGGTAACACACCGTGAAACTGCTTAAATGCTTTTGCAAAGCTGTCCGGACTTTCATAGCCATACTTTAGCGCCACATCAATTACTTTTGCATCTGTTGTAGCAAGTTCTGAACCAGCAAGCGACAATCTGCGATTGCGAATGTATTCGCCAATGGTAAATCCGCAAAGAATACTGAATACGCGCTGAAAGTGGTAGCTTGATGAAAAACTTTGTGCTGCAACCATATCGTAATCAATTTTTTCGGTCAAATGATTCTCAATATAGTCTATTGCTTTCTGCATTCCAACAATCCAATCCATATTATCCCTCCTTGTCTGCCTTCATTCTATCAAAAGGCGATTTTTGTTTCCCGATATTATGTGCTTTGTTATGTCGGCTGCTTTTGAGCTACAAAAACTGTTGCAAATTCAGTTTCGTAATATTCGAGTAACGATAATCCTGAATTTGTGATATAAGTTTTCATTTCCTCAGCTGTATCAGGAAATACTGTGATTTTTCTCGTTCCGGTGTCAATGAATCCGTCTTGGTTTTTGTCGATTGACAGAACGAATTTTCCACCGTCTTTTAGCAAAGCAGCCGTTTTGTTTATTGCTTTCTGCTTTTCCTCAATGTGCATGAAGGTCAGAGAGGAATAAACGACATCGAAAGTACAGTCGAATTCATAAGAAAGGAAATCAGCGCAAGTCAGTCTGACATTCTCAAACTCGGCAAGGTTCTC
>CAYPKQ010000332.1:0-1744 GCA_964411355.1 uncultured Lachnospiraceae bacterium | reverse complement strand
GTTACAGAAGAGCAAAAAGTCCTGCAAACAAGACCGGTATCAAGATGACCTAAAAGTCCCCCTGAAACATCGGCGGTCACTTCGCCCGAAAAAAAGATGTCAAAAAATGATGAATTCCCATAACAATATCCTGCTACACCGCCTGCAAAATCCTTTCCTCGTACAGTTCCGGAAAAAGAGCAGTTACTTATGATGCATTTGCTATCTTTCAAGATCTTTCCCGAGAGAATGCCCGAAAATTCGCCATCAATTTTTGCATTTTCTATGATCAAAGAATCAATTTTTGCACCGCATATAACCCCAAAAAGACCTGCATTTTTCACATTGGAAACGGTAAGACCGATTATTTTGTAGCCGTTTCCGATGAAAGTTCCTTTAAATGGCGTACTTTCCGTACCTATCGGAGCAAAAGCTTTCGGGGCATTGCCATAGCCGAGCACAATGTTATTTGAAAGCTCGAAAAATACTCCTTCTGTCTCAAATCCGCAGTTCACTATAAGTGAAAGATACGCCAGCTCCTCAGGTGAAGATATTATATAAGGAGAAAGGAAAGTACCGTTGCCCGATGAAAAAGTATTAGATATTTCTCCATCCCAGAGATGATCCTCTTGAATATACAGCGCATTAATAACGGTATCGCAGGTAATATTTTTTCCGTCATTATCCCATCCTTCAAAAACAAATGAACACTGAGCATTAGAGCTTCGGGAAGGAAAAACTCCGTCATAAGTAGCATTATCACCTTTTTTTACAGTTGTTTCATATAAAAGCGTGCCGTCATAATTGAGATAAGAAACTATAAATTCAACCTCATTTAGCGTTTTAAAGGTGAAAATTTCGCTTGTTACATATTCACCTCCGATAAAAGCATAAGCTCCGTAATAATACGTAGTACCGCTTTCCAGCGAATCTGTAAATTTTTTGCTCAATGTGATTAATGAAGCTGTGGTTTCTCCAACGGAAATCGGTATATCTAAAAGGGAATTTAGATTTTTTCCCATGAAAAAACCGTATTCGGATATATTATTCAACTTGTAGTTTTTTATTGAAGCCGAAATTTTTGCGGATTTTTCGGAAATCCCATCCGCAATAAAATCGGTAAATTCATATTCGACGCCAATGGGTGGCTCATATCCGCCGTATTTTTCCAGCATATCAAGAGCAAGGGCAAGTTCATTTATATTCAAACGCTTATACACCGAAATTTGAACAGCTGAAGAATTTTTGCTGTAATATTTCATGTATTTACCTGCAATTCCGAGGCTTTCGGCGGTAGCGCCTGTCATGGGATTAGTCCCCGAATCGACAACGGCGCCGCTTTCGGCATAAATTGCCCGTATAAGAGCTTCTTCACTCTGCATACAAAATCCCCCCAAAGCATCAAAAGCCCTTGTTATGACATTATAAGAGCCTCCGACGCCGTGTTGAACAGAGCGGGACCAAAAAACATTGCGAAGGGCAATTCCGTAAATATCCATATCAAATCCGGGCACATTTTTTTCGATTCTTGCAACGATTGTATCGTAGTATTTTTCTTTAACATACCTATGCTGAACGCTAAGAAACAGATCAGGATCTTCTTTTGCGATTGCAAGCCATTCTGCTTTAAAATTTTCTCCGCAAGCGGAGCCGTCGCTTTTATATGCCGCAAGAAGTCTGCTTCCTATCTCATTTGAAGCACCGCTTGAAATGCACCAATCGGCAAAAGCCTTTGGAACACCTGCGTTGCTTGCAAATTGATATG
>CAYPKQ010000331.1:0-1747 GCA_964411355.1 uncultured Lachnospiraceae bacterium | reverse complement strand
GCTTTTCACCGCTTGCCTCAATTGAAATGAGATGGCGGAGAAGGTGGTCGGTCATGCCGTTTTCACTGAGCTGTTTTTTATATTCTTCCTTGCCGCCAAGCTGCTCTGCAAAGCTGTTTATATAGTCCGAAGCATATTTCTCGGTCTCCTTTGCGCCGATATCAATACCGTATTCATCAAAAAGAGAGAGGTAAGCCGCATTTTTCAGCATTGACTGCTCCACCATTTCGGTGAGAGCTGCTTTATATTCTTCTTTTTCAAAAGCGTCCTCGCCGTGCTTTTCAACCATATCAAGCTTGAAATTATGTACAAAATATCTTACTTCCTCAAGATATATGGGAATCCCGCAGGAATTTGCAACTATATTAAGATCGCTTGCATCGCCCTTTATCGGAGAAATACCACCAGAACAGGATGAAAGCACAAGAGATAAAGCAAGCAAAACAAAAACCAAAATTTTTTTCATAACAGTCCTCCAAAATGAACTTCCATGTGATAGTATATAATAATATTGTTAATTCATTATGAATTTTCGGGCTTTTTTGAAAAAAATAAAGAAAAATGCCTTGAAATTAACTGAAAATAAGGTATAATAGATGTGGAAAGGCGGTATTTCTTTATGGAACAGAATTATTCTATCAAATTAAGTAAACTGATAAAGGATATAGAGCTAACTGAAATTTATCTTCCCGACAATGCGGACAGCATTGAGCTGACAAGCCCGGATGTTGAGCGTCCCGGTCTTGCACTTACGGGATTTTTTGAAAAATACGAACGTTCAAGAATACAGATCATCGGACGTGCTGAGGTCTCATATCTTGAAGGGCTCAGCGATAGCGAAAGAGAGCTTCACATTGCAAATTTCATAAAGCTGGAGCCTGTTGCCGTGATCTTCTCCTCCGAGCTTCCCATCTTTGACGAAATGCTTAAATACGCCAAGAGCTATGGCACACCAATTCTTTCAAGCGGAAGAAGAACCAGCTCCCTGCTTGCAAGAATAATCTCGTATCTTCATGTTGAGCTTGCTCCGAGAATCACAAGACACGGTGTTCTTGTTGAGGTTTTTGGCGAAGGACTTTTGCTTCTCGGTGACAGCGGAGTCGGAAAAAGCGAAACTGCCATTGAGCTTGTAAAAAGAGGTCACAGACTTATTGCAGACGATGCGGTTGAGGTAAAGAAGGTATCGGAAACGACCCTTGTGGGAAGTGCGCCTGAAATAATCCGCCATTATGTTGAGCTTCGCGGCATCGGAATAGTTGATATCAAGCGTCTTTTCGGTGTGGGAGCGGTCAAGGATACGGAAAAGATAGACCTTGTTATAAATCTTGAGCCTTGGATTCAAGGAAAGATGTATGACAGACTTGGAATCGATAATGAGACGATGGACATTTTGGGAATAAATGTACCGTCAATAACAATTCCCGTCCGTCCGGGACGAAATCTTGCCATCATTCTTGAAATTGCGGCAATGAACAACCGCCAGAAGAGGATGGGGTATAATACTGCACTTGAATTCAACAAGCACCTTATGAGCCAGATGGGGCTTGATCCAAGCGAAGGAATGTAAATTTTCGCAAGTCATCTGAGTGCCTAACAAAAGGCAATTTATAAACAAACAGTAACGTGTCACCCTGAGCGCAGCAAGACGGTAAAGCAGTGTTGCAAGTCGAACCCCACAGGGGCAATGGCTTACCCCTTGGGAATCTCCCTTATATCAGAAACCAACGCAGACAAACAGCCTTTGAAA
>CAYPKQ010000330.1:0-1751 GCA_964411355.1 uncultured Lachnospiraceae bacterium | reverse complement strand
AGACTGGCTCAATATGATTTATCCACGCCTCAGATTAGCAAAAGATTTGCTTACAGATGATGGTGTTATCTTCATTAGTATCGACGATAATGAATTTGAAAATTTAAAGAAGTGTTGCGACGAAATCTTTGGAAGCGATAACTATATCAATAATATTTCTTTGAAAACAAAAGCCAGTGCCGGTGCAAGTGGTGGTGGCGAAGATAAGCGTTTGAAAAAGAATACTGAAAGCGTTTTAATCTACTGCAAAAATAGGCTCTGGCTTGATATGGAAAAGCCTGTAGAATATGTCCCTATCAGCCAATTCATTCAAGAACACAAGGAAAATAAGGTAGGTTTCTACTACACAAGAATCCTTGAGGATTTTGGAACAAGAACTTTAATTGAAACACTTGGAGATATGAACGTTTACGAACATACCGACTTCAAATTCTCCACGGTAAGCGAAAAAATGAAAACAGAGCGTCTCACGCTCGATGAGGTTTATGCAAAATATTATGACCGTATTTTTATGGTTACAAATGCACAAACTTCATTGCTTACAAAAGTAAACAACGTTACGCCCAGAGAACAAATGTTGGTTTCCTATGAATATGTTCCCAAAACGGGTAAGGAAAAAAACAGACTTATTTCTAAATATATTTGGAATAAAACATTGGTTGTTTGGTTTGCTGATAGTGCAATCAAAAATAAAGACGGTGTGTTCAAAGGTGAATCCATCGGTACATTGTGGGATGATATTTCTTGGGGACGTTTGGATTTGCAGGGGGATGTTCCTTTCAAGAATGGCAAAAAGCCGCTAAAGCTGCTTGATAGAATGCTGCGTATGGCAACCAACGAAGACGATATTGTGCTTGACTTCTTCTCTGGCTCCGCAACAACAGCAGAGGCAGTTATGCAACTCAACGCAGAGGATAATGGAAATCGCAAGTTTATCTTGGTGCAAATTCCCGAAGAAATTGAAGCTAAGTCTGATGCTTATAAAGCAGGATACCGTACAATCTGTGATATAGGAAAAGACCGCATAAAAAAAGCTGGCGAAAAAACAAAAAATGAAGGCGGGTTTACAACGCAAGGAATTGATGTGGGCGTTCGTGTTTTGAAGTGCGATACATCCAATATGAAAGAGGTTTTCTATAAACCCGACGAAGTAGAACAAACCTTGTTTGATAACTATGCGAACAACATCAAGGAAGATAGAACCTCCGAAGATTTGTTATTCCAGGTTATGCTTGACCTTGGCGTTATTCTTTCTTCTAAGATTGAGGAAACCACTATTGCAGGTTGCAAAGTGTTTAATGTGGCAGAAGGATTCCTTTATGCCTGCTTTGACAACAACATTTCTGATGAGGTCGTAAAAGCGATTGCTAATGAGCAGCCTTATTATGCCGTATTCCGTGATAGTGGAATGGCAAGCGATTCTGTGCTGACGAACTTTGACCAAATTTTTGCTTCTATTAGCCCCTCCACAGTACGGAAAGTGCTGTAAGAATAAGACAGCATAAATCCGAGAAAGTGAGGAAACCGTATGAAGTTTAATTTTAAGATACAACAGTATCAGACCGATGCCGTAGATGCGGTCGTTCGTGTATTCAACGGACAGCAGCACTACGACAGGGTCTCATATATCCGAGATTTAGGTAAACAACAATCACGGCAGATGAAGCTCGCTGTTACAGACGAAGAATTGGAGTTGATGAGCGACACCGGTTATAAGAACGAAGCGATTGAGCTGACCGATGAACAGTTGC
>CAYPKQ010000329.1:0-1783 GCA_964411355.1 uncultured Lachnospiraceae bacterium | reverse complement strand
GTGTAACCACACGCCCCTCAAACGTGCGCGTCTGCCAGTTCCGCCACTCTCGCGTCGTTGTTTTTCACAACGTATTATATTATACACTATTTCCCGAAAATGTCAATACCTTTTTTGAAAAAAGTTAAAAAATTTTTGATTGTTTTTTTAGCTTTAATATTTCTATTTATTCTCTTGATCCCAGCATATTCAAAAAACCGTTTCCGTTATATATGGTCGTAGTGTGGATTCGCGAGCCGTTACCGCCGAGCTTCTTTTCATTATCCTCGCTTATGTAATTTATCTCAACAGGCGACGGGTTGAAAATATAAACGGGGGTGCTACTCGATTTTATATACTTTTTATCAAGCGGGGGTATGTGACCGAGCTTTTTCGAAATATCAAATGGGTCCATTCTGTGTGAATAGCGCAGCGCAAAAAACACTCTGAATACTCTGACGTATGTTCGGTCATTTATGAAATACCAGATGCGCTTTCTGTGTCTGCAGGTTATGAGTCTTATCACGTATTCGGTATCATCTGTTTTGAGTGTAATATCGGGAGATGACGATACCCTGAAAAAGGAAGCCGCAGGATTGCGCGTGAAGGTTAGCTTGTACTTTTTATCCCTGCAAAGCTTACTTAACTTAGACATAAATGCAACACGAAGAATGGTTGCGCGTACTATGTTATATATGCCCTTAAAAAAGAGGCATATCAAAACGACCATTAAGACTAATACAAGAGCGCTGAGCATTATATCTTCCTTTCTGCATTCATCAAGCTAAATTCGAGGGCCTTTCACCGGTGACATATCTGACGTCATCGCCGAAGATATCAACAAAAAATCCTACCTTCCAACGTTTCTGGGATTCATATATCGCAAAAAGCTGCGATAACAATATCGGAACAAGACCGAGCAGAACAGATGCAAGTGTGCCGCCGAGTATGCGGAAGAGACGTAATGCCGACATTTCGCTTGTCAGAACACTTATAACAAGGACAGTAACCGCCGTTATTATTTCTTCCGCCTTATATAAGTTTATATGATATTTCAGCCCGTCTTTTACATTGACATATCCTTCTGTGTCATAAAGATACTGTACTTTTCTGTTTCCGCTACGTGTGTATACGACAGAATATGATATCGGAAGAGCTGCGATAAAAGAGAGCTCGTAAATAACCGCTCTGAGGATGTCGGAAAATCTTGCGGGAAGCGTAATTACCGATTCTATAAGATCAAGCGCTACAGTTACCGACGTATACGCAAGAAGTGCGATGGGAATAAGCAGGAGCGGAACGATGACTCCTTTGGCTATGGCGAATATTATCCTTACTATTATTGGATCGGAGGACAAAAATCTCCATAAAATGACTGCGAGTGCAAAGGAAAGTATTCGTCCCAAGAAAAGCAAGAATATTCCGAATATAAATCCGAAAAGCAGCGCTTCCCTTGTGTACAACAATGCCATAATAGGCGTGATTTTTCCCATAAAATGAAGCACTACAAATACAACCGTTGTCACAAGCGCAATAACAGCATCACCTATCATATATTTTTTCAGATAATATACAAGAGTGCTCTTTGCATCCGCGGTATATTCGCTGTCCATATAATCATTTTTTGCTGCGTTATCTCTTTTGAAAAAATAAGCCGCACAACTTTTATGCTGTGCGGCTCACAAATGGTTATTCTTCTGTCTTAGCCGCAGGGGTCTCGTTTTCTTCGACCTTTTTGCCGAGCAGTGTGGGAAGCTGCATTCCAGCCATTGTGAATACCTCATCAAGCGGAGGTACGGACTTC
>CAYPKQ010000328.1:0-1788 GCA_964411355.1 uncultured Lachnospiraceae bacterium | reverse complement strand
GTCCTTCTCTTTTTGCAACATCAAGTGCCTGTGTACCGACAGAGCCGGTTGAACCGAGAATTATTACAGAACGTACTTTTTCCATTATGCACCTCAAACGATATTATATGAATATACCAGAACCATAAGCACGCATGAAACGGCAATAACACTGTCAAATCGGTCAAGCACACCGCCGTGTCCCGGGAAAAGCGAACCATAGTCCTTCACATCATATTCTCGCTTGATAAGAGATGCGGAAAGGTCGCCGATCTGCGCAACAACCGAGATTATCAGTCCGAAAACGCCAAGAGCAATGATGTTCATTTCCACCTCAAACACTCTCGAAACGATGAGACCGTAAACCATATAGCCAAGGGCGCAGAAGATTATGCCGCCAATGCTTCCTTCAATGGTTTTCTTAGGAGAAACATCGGGAATAAGCTTATGCTTGCCAAGGGCAAGACCGCAGAAATATGCAAAGATATCCGTCATCCATGCACCAATAAAGGTAAGCAGAAAAATATATACGCCTGCGCTCTCATAATCTCTCAAGAGTATTATTGAACTGAAGCCGATATTTATATACAGGCACAGCGCAAAGGTCATTGCTATCTGACCGACCTTTATTTTGCCATGCGAAAAAACAGCAACAGCGAAAAGGTACAGAAGATACACCACATGAGCAAAGATTATTGCTTTAAAATAGACCTCAGAGCCTGCTCCGAGCCTGACAAGAGGCGGCATTGCAAGTGCCAACAGATATTGTGGGATCGAAAGCAGATAATTTTCATTCACCTTTATGCATTTCATAAGCTCAAAGCAGCCTATAAGCGACACCAAGGATATTGCGCCCACAAAAAGATATGTATCCGAAAACCACAGCAGCGGTATAAGAATTGCAATACCAACCACCGAGGTAATAATTCTTTTAAGCATAATTACACCTTAAACCTTACCGTATTTTCTTTTTCTTCTGTAAAATTCCCTGACGATCTCATCAATGTTTTCTCTTGATAAATCCGGCCAGAGAACATCCGTAAAATAAAATTCGGAATACTGAGCCTGCCAAAGCAGGAAATTTGAAAGTCTGATATCGCCGCCCGTGCGGACGATTATATCGGGATCGGGACAATGGGCAGTATAAAGCGCCAAGGAAATATCCTCTTCACTTATCTCTGTAAGTCCCTTTTTCGCAAGAGATGAAAAAGCATGGGCAATTTCGGCTCTTGAGCCGTAATTCAGAGCAATATTAAGATTTATATCATACCCCTCAGAGAGCCTTTCGACTCTCTCGATCTTCTCGCAAAGCTCCTCCGGGAGCACGCTCATATCGCCAAGGAAATTATATTTTATCTTATGCTCCTCCATTTCCCGCTCGCATTTATCAAGATACTGGGAAAGAAGCCCCATTATTGCCTCTACCTCACCCTCGGGTCTGCCCCAATTTTCGGTGGAAAAGGCATAGACCGTCACAATTTTTATGCCGATCTCATTGCAATATTCAACAACGCGGCGAAAATTTTCCGCACCCACCTTATGTCCGTAAGTTCTCGGCATCATGCGCTTTTGCGCCCATCTGCCGTTTCCGTCCATTATAAAGGCAATATGTCGAAGTCTCTCATCAACCTTAATCTTATTATCAAGCTCAGCCATTTTTCCTCCAAGCGCCTTTTTTACATAAGAACGGAGCGGTATTTCTCCACCCCGTTCTTATAAGCTTTTGGGCATCTCTAAATACTCGGCGTACGGCGAGCGAAGAGAGCTTTTTTCGTCAGTCTAAACAAAAATCCGCACGCAAAGCTGATC
>CAYPKQ010000327.1:0-1794 GCA_964411355.1 uncultured Lachnospiraceae bacterium | reverse complement strand
GCGTAGCATCAAGCACAGCATAATGCGGAATAAGCGGAAAACTCATCAATGCGTACTTGTGATGTGTTTTGCTATCGGTTATTACCGCCGCAAGGGTTGTTTCACTTCCCGTTCCGGCAGTGGTGGGAATTGCAATCAGAGTAGGAATTCTGCGAAGAACACGCAAAATTCCGCCCATCTGACCGACTTTTTTCCGTGGATACGCCACACGCGCCCCAACAGCTTTTGCACAGTCCATAGCTGAACCGCCGCCAATGGCAATAAGCGTATCACAATTATTTTTATGATAAATTGCCAGTGCCTCCTCCACATTATCCACCGTGGGATTGGGCTGTGTTTTATCATAGAGAGTATATGAGATCTTATTTTTCTTTAACTCCTCTTCAAGGGAGGAGGTAATGCCGTTTTTCACGATACCTGCATCTGTCACAACGAGAACGGACATGGATTTTTCCTTCAAGAATACATCACCGAGTGCAGAACAAGAGGACAAAATCTTCGGTTCTCTGTAAGGCAGTATCGGCAGTGCCGCACGGAATACAATTTGAAAAATGCGGCATCCGATTTTTTTCAGAACAAACATTATTCAACCTCGACTACGCCGTTTTCCTTTACGGTGATCTTCATGCCGTCCTTTACATAGCTTAGAAACTCATCTCCCAGTGAGTCAACAACAGGCATAGTCACGCCATCTACCCATACGTCTGCAAGCACCGCCCCCGCAGCCGCCAGAGAGTCAATGTGATTTGCAAAAAGCATACAAGCGGGGTTTTTCAGCATAGAGCAAGCGCAATAAAGCACCAGCCCCCCCGTTGTGGAGCCAATGGTCTGAGGCAGGCAAAGAGCCTTGCCCAGCAGAGATTTTCCGTAGAGTTCCTTATTGCTCTGATCTCCGCATTTTACCTCTTTATCGCCAAACTGCAGTGCCATTTGAAGCGATGCAAGTGTATTAAATCCTTCAGTTGTTACAACAGCCTCGGCTGTGACAGTACCCGGAGTCACAACTCTTCCTTGAAATCTTTTCATGCTTTATTCCCTCCTGTGATTCTGCTTAGAATTTCCGCATCTGTATAATATCTTGCGCTGGTGTAGGTACGGAGCTTATTGGATGATGTGATAACGGGCATCTTCTTGCAAAGTGGATTATTCATATACATCAGAGGACAAATATAGGATGTAATAACTCCTGTTGCCTTCAGCCTTGCCGCATACTCTGTTTTTTCAAATTTTTCGAGAACTGCAGGTGCGGCGGTAAACACCGTGGGAATAATGATTTTTTTCTTTCCGTTCTTCTTTAATTCCCTCTCAATATTTTCAGTCCATGCCTTAAGCTGAGCCAAAGAGAGATGAGGACAGCCCACAAAACAAAGCTTTGGAGCTGCATCGGGATTTTTCCAAATTACAGGATAGTTATTTTTTACTCTTTCAAGCTCCGCATCGTCAATGACATATTCCTTTGCCCCCTCGTCAATGAGGCTTTCACCAAGATCTTTAGCTTCGGGCGTGAGATTTGCAATATGGTAAAGTCCTACCGCACCGTTAGATGCCGTTGCCGCACCGAAATCCTTGAGATAAGCGCAGGCATCGTCATTAAGCTCGTTTCCTATCCACGCATCAAGCCCTTCAACATAAGGAACATCCTCCATAACCTTCATGCCGATTGCAGAACCGAGAAGCTGCGCCTCGGGCTTCTTCGTGGTTTTTACTTTAACTACCCAGGTCGCTTTTCTTCCTTCATCGGTAAGAAGTCCAAAGTAAGGAACATAACCCACAATAGATCCCATAATATCGATG
>CAYPKQ010000326.1:0-1794 GCA_964411355.1 uncultured Lachnospiraceae bacterium | reverse complement strand
CACCGCCCATATTTCCGCAACCGATAAAACCAATTTTTTTCATAAAATCTCCTTATCTTATCTGTCCGTTTCCTCTTATAACGTATTTATAAGCAGTAAGCTCCGAAAGCCCCATAGGACCTCTTGCATGAAGCTTTTGGGTTGAGATTCCTATCTCGCATCCGAGACCAAATTCACCGCCGTCGGTAAACCTTGTGGATGCATTAACATAAACCGAGGAACTGTCAACTGCCGCTGTGAAATATGCAGCATTCTTTTCATTTTTAGTTATAATAGCCTCACTGTGATGAGTTGAGTGCTTCGCAATATGCTCTGCGGCTTCTTTTACATCCGATACTATTGCAACTGCAAGAATATAATCGAGAAACTCGGTGTCAAAATCAGTCTCGGAAGCCGTTTTTCCCTCAATGATTTCAGCCGCTTCCCTATCTAATCTCAGCTCAACCGGATTTTTTTCCCTGCTGTCAACAAGTCTTTCTTTAAGTCTTGGCAAAAATTCTTTTGCTATCTTTCGGTTAACGAGGCAAACCTCCTCGGCATTACATACAGAAGGGCGGCTGGTTTTTGCATTTTCAATGATGTTCAGAGCCATGTCGATATCGGCATCATCATCAACATAAATATGACAGATTCCCGTTCCCGTCTGGATGCAAGGGACTTTTGCGTTTTGGGTGCAAGCCTTTATAAGTCCTGCGCCGCCTCTCGGAATAAGAAGGTCTACATATTCTGTTGCAGTCATAAGCTCGTTTGCACCGGCTCTTGTGGTATCTTCAAGCATATTGACAAAGGTTTTGGAAAGTCCAACGCATCCCAGACCTTTACGCATGGCGTTTACTATTGCAAGTGAGCTTTTATATGCTTCTTTTCCGCCGCGAAGAACGCATACGTTTCCGCTTTTGAGTGCTAATGCCGCAGCATCTGAAGTAACATTGGGACGGCTTTCATAAATGATCGCAACAACACCCATAGGCACTCTTACCTTATCGATAACAAGCCCATTTGGTCTTTCGATTCTGTCAATTACTTCACCGACAGGATCTGTAAGATCGCAAACTTGACGGATACCGTCCGCCATTCCCATAATTCTTTCGTGAGTAAGGCGAAGTCTATCTATCATAACATCGCTTATGATGCCTTGGGCATTTGCGATATCTTCTTCATTTGCTTGCAGTATTAAAGTTTCATTATTTTCAAGTGCTTCTGCCATGGCCATGAGTGCCTTGTTTTTCGTTTCCGGATCGAGTATAGCAAGCTCGGGCGCAGAAGCCTTCGCCGCTTTTAAAATTTCAAGAGTTGTCATATTTCAGCCTTTCGGAAAGAATCTTGTTCCAATTTTTTTGCCGTCAAAAAGGTCGTAAAGGAGATTGGGATTTTCGCCATTGAGAATGACCATTTCGCATCCTGCGCTCTCGCAAAGCTCTGCGGCATGAAGCTTTGTTTTCATTCCTCCCGTACCAAGAGAGGAACCTACGCCGCCCGCAAGTGCCATAATTTCGGGAGTAAGCTTATCAACAACCTCAATCAATTTTGCATCTGGGTCTTTATGAGGATCGGCGGTATAAAGACCGTCGATATCCGAGAGAAGAATAAGCATCTCTGCACCAATACTCGTTGCAACGATTGCAGAAAGCGTGTCGTTATCTCCAACCTTGATCTCTTCTGTTGCGATGGTATCATTTTCGTTAATGATGGGCAAAACATCAAGCTCCAGAAGTCTAGTCATAGTGTTTCTGAAGTTTTCAAATCTGTCGTCATGGCGAAAATCGGAGCCTGTAAGCAGTATCTGAGCAACTG
>CAYPKQ010000325.1:0-1808 GCA_964411355.1 uncultured Lachnospiraceae bacterium | reverse complement strand
GGATGGCTTCATTATAACAGGCTATGCGCCCGGCTTCTGTGACTTTCTCACCAAATAAAAAAGAGCCCCTAGGGGCTCTTTTTTATTTGCTCTGTTTATGCAACACATACAGAACACGGACTAATTGAAGAACAAACAAGGGCAATGTAAGATAAAATGCCGCGGGCGGGAACAACAGAAGAGCCGAACTTAGATACATAGAAGAGAAATAGCCCTGGTATGCCGCATTTATGCAGGTGAAAACAATCATGATCCAAGAAGAATGAAGGTAAGGGATCAGTGTTCTCCAAAGCAAGCCAAGGAAGGCGGAAAAATCTTCAACCTCTGGAGCCCAACATTTTCTCAATCCAAGCAAAAATGCGCCGCCCCACAAAACAAGCATAATCACGCCCACAGTTCCACTCTCTAGCAGCAGGGTAATCGTTGCTGGAAACTGATAAAGATAATATACACTTGCCAGAAGAAGTAATGCGACAATGACCTTCAGAAAACCTGGACACCTCACATTAAACATTACCCATAAATCTTTGAGAGATATATTGGGTATATCCTCATCAATCGACTCATCGCGATTCTCAAATAGCTTACTTTGCGTTCTGCTCAAACTTTCTTTTCCTGTCAGCTTTTCTTCATAGAGCAGAAATGCAGCCGCGCACGCACCCTCTGTACTGCCTTGGTATTTGGCAATAACAACATCATTACACAACACACAGCCTTGCTCTGCATGAAGAAAAATCATTTCGTTTTTTGTGTCGTATACCTTGTTTTCGCAGTATACAGCAATCGGTTGGTCACCTGTGCAAAAGATATATCCCGCATCATATCGTCCTAATACTCTGCCACCGTCTAATGAGTAGACGACCCCATTTTCATAACGTGCTATAACAGAACGCTGTTCATTGTTAGAAAAAAGAACGCCCATTTTTGTCTTTCCCTTTCATTAGTAACCAAAAATTGCTTCATCCCAATAACAGTCATAACTGCAGTAGGTTCGTCCTCCAGATTCCACAGAATCGCCAGCAATAGTCTCCCCGCATCGGTGGCAGGTTTTTTTGGCGCAAGCGGATAAAGCAAACATTAATACGAGAATGAATGCAAAAATGATAGAGATTTGTTTTTTCATAGTTCTTCCTTCCTTCAAAAGTCTAAAAAGATTTTTACCTATCCCAAATCGGGATATTTTAAGTATACCAGTTTGGTATCCTATTGTCAAGAGGTGATCCGCATGAAAAGACTAAAGGAACTTCGGGTAAAAAAGCATTTATCACAACTAGGCCTTGCCATGGCGCTGGATATGAACCAAAACAGCATTAGCCGCTACGAAAACGGAGAGCGCGAAGCGGATTATAAAACTCTGATTGCATTGGCCGACTTCTTTCATGTTTCGGTGGATTATCTACTAGAGAGAACAGATAACCCCAAGGTGAACACTTGAAATAAATAATCCACAATTTTTTTGAGGGTCTCTTTTGAGACCCTCTTTTTATTAATTCAAGATTCCATCAGCCAGCACAAACATCTTAAGTTCAGTTGAATAACACAGCATCAACACTTGTGTTTGTTTTTTCGCTGGGACACAATATGCTGTGACGCGCCAAAAATGGGCGGGGTTTTTTGGCAGATTCCTCTGTAATTTTCCATTGTCCGAGGGAAAATGCTGTGTTATAATGTCTTCGATTGACACAAAATGAGGATATGCCGATGAACATACAATCTTTGACCATTGCGCCGGACGCCCTGCGAAAGCTCCTTAGCTGCTGCAGCGGTGACGCGGCACTGCTTTACTTATATCTTTCTTCCGGCAACGC
>CAYPKQ010000324.1:0-1859 GCA_964411355.1 uncultured Lachnospiraceae bacterium | reverse complement strand
TCTGTATCGTCAACTACCTTACCGTCAACTACCTTACCCCAGATCTTAAGAGGCTCTTTTTCGCTCTTCTCTTCCTCACCGCCGATATATGGAATTACATTGTCGATCATTTCGGACCATTCATTGAAGGTCTTACCTGCGCCGGAAATTGCCTGATATGTAGTTACAACGACCTCTTTGATACCAAACTTACGAAGGGGTGTAAGCATTGGAACATAGCTCTGAATCGAGCAATTGGGCTTAACGGCAATAAATCCCTTCTTTGTGCCGAGTCTCTTCTTCTGCTCCTCAATAACTGCAAGGTGAGCATCGTTCACCTCGGGCATAAGCATAGGAACATCGGGCATCTTCCTATTTGCAGAGTTATTTGAAACAACGGGAATCTCAGCCTTTGCATAAGCTTCTTCGAGTGCCATGACCTCGTCCTTTTTCATATCAACTGCACAGAAAACAAAATCAACAAGCTTTGTAACATCATCGATTTTCGAAGCATCCATAACGGGCATATTTTTATATGCTTCGGGAATGGGAGTTTTCATCTTCCATCTTCCCTTAACAGCCTCGGAATAGGGCTTTCCGGAGCTTCTGGCAGAAGCCGCAAGAGCAGTAACCTCAAAATAGGGATGATTTTCGAGCAGAGTCAGAAATCTCTGACCTACCATACCTGTTGCGCCGATAACGCCGGCTCTAAGTTTACTCATGATAAACACCTCTTCTTATAAATTTGAATTATTATACCATTTTTCGAATAAAAAATCAATAGTGCAATTTGTGGTTTTTTTGCCAATATATCAGTTGTCTTTTGTTACATATTCCTTATATACGGCGTTTTTGTTCAGTCCACGATCCTTTGCCGCCTTTTTTATGGCATCCATTCTGCCAAGTCCCGTATCTATATAATATTCAACATGATCGGAAATTGTCATATTCCCCCAGAAGATATCGGATTTTTTTGCAACTCCACCCTCGATGACGAGCACATATTCACCTCTAGGCTCGTTTTCACAGTAAAAATCAACAGCCATGCCGAGAGTTGTTCGCATAACCTCCTCATTGAGCTTTGTCAGCTCACGGCAAAGAGAAATTTTTCGATCCTCTCCGAATATTTCAGCCATATCCGAGAGCGTTGCCTTCAGCTTATGCGGTGCTTCATGGAAGATCATGGTTCTGCTCTCCCCCGAAAGCTCACTCAGCCTTTCCCTTCTCTCCTTTTTTTGAGCCGAAAGGAAACCCTCAAAGGTAAATCTTCCCGTGGGGAGAGCCGAGAGAGTAAGTGCGGTAATTGCAGCACAACAACCCGGAATTGAAGATACAGGAATGTTTTTTTCTGCGCAAAGAACCACAAGATCCTCACCGGGATCGCTGATAGCGGGAGTCCCTGCATCGGTTATCAGCGCACATGATTCTCCGACAAGCAATCTGGCACATATTTCCTCGCCTTTTTCATATCTGTTGTGCTCGTGATATGCAACAAGAGGCTTTTTTATGCCGAAATGTGTAAGCAGACGCACTGAATTTCTCGTATCCTCGGCGGCAATAAAATCCACTTCAGAGAGAACCTTTAAAGCTCTCTCGGAAATATCCGATAGATTACCTATTGGGGTAGCGACAAGATAAAGCTTGCCGCCATCCACTTTATTCTTTTCTCTGATTTCTGTCATAATAACAAATCCTTATTTATCAAGAATTTCAAAAAATTCTTTTTCGTTTACCGCCGGTATATCGAGCATCCTTAAAAATTCTTCCTCGCTAATTATCGGAATATCAAGTTCTTTTGCCTTGGTAAGCTTCGAGCCTGCTTCTTCACCGGCAAGAACATAAGTGGTTTTCCTTGATACAGAACCGCTTACCTTACCGCC
>CAYPKQ010000323.1:0-1862 GCA_964411355.1 uncultured Lachnospiraceae bacterium | reverse complement strand
GGGACGTCGAGGTCGCCGTCCCCTACAAAATACATCTTCAACAGTTCGCTAAATTCCTGTTTGAAAGAAGCGCAGAATCAAAATCGGTAATTATCATTAAACAATAATACTCTGAAGCTTTATCCTTGCCTCAACATTCACGTTATTATCCGAAGTGCGGATGGTTCTCACATAATAAACATCCTCATCCTCTGAATCTTTCCCGCAAAAGCCCTCAATCGTCTCACCCTTTGCGGCTTCATGCATAAAGCTTATACTTATCTCAGCAGTTCTTCTTCCGTCAAGTGCCTCTTCCGGCAGAAAACCGCAGAGGACATCCGGATATCGAGCATTATTCATATGCCCGTTATAATCGATATCCCGGTAATATACCCTTTGACTGCCCATCCCACAAAGCTCTGTTTCCTTAGGTATTCTTACATGAAGCGGTGCAGAAGGCTTTACCGGATCCTCAAGTCCGAGGTCGATATTCCAATCCTTTACCGCCATGGGTCGCATGGTAGTCAGATTCATGAGTGCCCATACAGAATAAGCTTCGCAGACTTTTTCGTCACCTCGGTATATCTCAAAACAACGGTTAAAACTAAATCCTCGGCTGTCATTAGTGGCAAAAGTAACGACCTCAAGCTCGTCCCCGAAATGTATATCCGAAAGGATACTTACGCAAATCCTTGTAAGCCAAAAGCACCCTCCGTCACGCTCTATCATGATCTCGGGAGCGCAGCCCATAGAATCGGTATGCCCATGTGCAGTTTCCTGCAGAAACATAAAAAGCCTTGTAGGATAGATTATGCCGTTTGTGTCCGTATCGTGAAATATAACCTTGAATTTTTCCTTAAATTTCATACCTATCAATTACCAAAACGGAGCGGCGAACCGCTCCGTTATTTTCCTTATATTAGAGAGTGTTAGCAGAGCCAAGAACATTAACGATCTTGTGCTTAACCATCTTTTTAACCTCGTCACGAGCAACAGAGAGATATCCTCTGGGGTCGAATACGGAAGGCTCGTTTGCAAATACGCGGCGAATACCTGCTGTCATTGCAACACGGATATCGGAATCAATATTGATCTTACAAACAGCCATCTTTGCAGCCTGACGGAGCTGCTCCTCGGGAATACCTACAGCATCGGGCATCTTACCGCCGAGAGAGTTGATCTCAGCAACAAGATCCTGAGGAACGCTGGAAGCACCGTGAAGAACGATGGGGAATTCGGGAAGTCTCTTCTCGATCTCCTCAAGAATATCAAAGCGAAGCGGAGGGGGAACAAGAATTCCCTTCTCGTTTCTCGTGCACTGCTTGGGTGTGAACTTGAATGCACCATGGGATGTACCGATAGAGATAGCAAGAGAGTCAACGCCTGTGCGTGTAACGAAATCCTCAACCTCCTCGGGACGTGTATAAGAGGACTTTTCAGCAACGACCTCATCCTCAACTCCCGCAAGAACGCCAAGCTCGCCTTCAACAACAACGCCGCGCTCGTGAGCATACTCAACAACCTTCTTTGTGAGGGCGATATTGTCCTCATAAGCATGGTGAGAGCCGTCGATCATAACGGAAGTAAATCCGCCGTCGATACAAGCCTTGCAGATCTCGAAATCTGCGCCGTGGTCGAGATGGAGAGCAAGATCAACACCGCTATCCTTAACAGCAGCCTGAGCGAGAGCAAGAAGATACTCATGCTTTGCATACTTTCTTGCGCCTGCGGAAACCTGGAGAATAACGGGAGACTTTGCCTCTTCAGCAGCCTCTGTGATTGCCTGAATGATCTCCATGTTGTTTATGTTGAATGCGCCAATAGCGTATCCACCGGCATAAGCCTTTTTGAACATTTCCTTGGTTGTAACAAGTGCCATTTTT
>CAYPKQ010000322.1:0-1880 GCA_964411355.1 uncultured Lachnospiraceae bacterium | reverse complement strand
GATACTCATTGCCCATAGAGAGCGGAGGACGGTGGAAGCTCCGCGGCAAGGTTCGGTAAAGTAGTCCCCGAGCGGTCACGGTGAACGGTGTTCAACTTATTAGCCTTGGACGGCATCTTCCGTTATAGAGAGCTGTATTTTTGTACAGAATGAGAGCGTGCTCGGCACGAAATCAGGTGGTACCGCGCTTTGGCGTCCTGAGAAGGATGTCGGGCGTTATTTTTTTGCTGTGAATACTTGAAAATAAAATAAATGTGAATGCTTGAAAATAAAACTATTGACAAAACAGAAAAAGCGGTATATAATAGTAACGGAGAGCACCGATGACGGTTGCTTCCGGTAAGTGATTATAGAAATAACCGCCTTATGTGGAAGTTAGGCGGTTATTTCTTTTTGTTATCATTTGCGACCAATGAATAAAGCCGCAAGCGCAATAAGTACCATAGCAAAAGCGAATAATGCTTCGTATGTAACCATGCTCAACAAGGTGCATAATGAAGATCATAAGCACCACTCCTTTCAATGTTATTCGAAAGGAGCAAAGATATCCTTTCGTAATTACAGAAAGGAAGCAACCGCCACCGTAATAGCGTTCTCCGAGATTCCCATGGGGAATCCACAATGAGTATAGCATATTTGCAGGATTTTTTCAATAGCAAATGACATTACGGAGAGTAAAACAGATAATAAATACTTATATAAATCAGGAGGTCAAAATGAATATGACAGAACTTTCAAAGACCTATGCACCGAAGGAATTTGAGGACAGAATCTATAAAAATTGGTGCGACAAGGGCTATTTCACGCCCGATCCCAAGGACGGAAAGCCTGCTTTCAGCGTGGTTATTCCCCCTCCGAACGTAACAGGACAGCTTCACATGGGTCATGCCCTTGATGAAACTCTTCAGGACATTCTTGTCCGCTATAAGAGAATGCAGGGTTTCAGCACCCTTTGGGTTCCCGGAACGGACCATGCGGGAATCGCAACTCAGATAAAGGTAGAAGAACAGCTCCGTGTAAATGAAGGTCTCACTCGCTATGACCTGGGAAGGGAAAAATTCCTTGAGCGAGTTTGGAGCTGGAAGGAGCAGTACGGCGGAAGAATTATCAGCCAGCTTAAAAAGCTGGGTGCTTCCTGCGACTGGACAAGAGAACGCTTCACAATGGACGAGGGCTGCTCAAGAGCGGTTCGTGAGGTTTTCGTTAACCTCTATGACAAGGGACTTATCTACAGAGGAAACCGCATCATCAACTGGTGTCCTCACTGTATCACCGCCCTTTCCGATGCTGAGGTTGAATATACCGAGCAGAACGGTAATTTCTGGCATATCAAATACCCGATAAAGGGTGAGGACGGCTTTGTTGAGATCGCAACTACACGTCCGGAAACAATGTTCGGTGACACAGCGGTTGCTGTTAACCCCGAGGATGAGAACACAAAGCATCTCATCGGAAAAACTCTTATTCTTCCTCTTGTTGGCAGAGAGCTTCCCGTAATTGCAGATGATTATGTTGAGATCGGCTTCGGTACAGGCTGCGTTAAGATAACCCCCGCTCACGACCCCAATGACTTCCTCGTTGGTCAAAGGCATAACCTTGAGCAGATCAGAGTTATGAACGATGATGCAACCATGAATTCCTATGCGGGAAAATACGAGGGAATGGACAGATACGCTTGCCGCAAGGCACTCGTGGCTGACCTTGAGGCAGAAGGATATCTGCTTAAAACTGTTCCTCATGCTCACAATGTTGGCACATGCTACCGTTGCCATAACACAGTTGAGCCTCTGACCTCGAATCAGTGGTTCGTTAAAATGGAGCCTCTTGCAAAACCCGCTCTTGAAGTTGTTTATGACGGCAGAGTTAAGTTTGAGCCTGAA
>CAYPKQ010000321.1:0-1891 GCA_964411355.1 uncultured Lachnospiraceae bacterium | reverse complement strand
TAGGCAGCTTGTGGCTCGCAAGACGCATAGCTTCTTTTGCAACTTCTTCAGAGATCCCATTCATTTCGAACATTACTCTGCCCGGCTTTACAACTGCTACCCAGTATTCGGGTGAACCCTTACCGGAACCCATTCGAGTCTCGGCAGGCTTCTCTGTGATAGGCTTATCCGGGAATATCTTGATCCAAACCTTACCGCCACGCTTGATGTATCTTGTCATTGCGATACGGGCAGCCTCGATCTGATTGCTTGTAACCCAAGCGGGCTCAAGTGCCACAAGACCGAAATCACCGTTTGTGACCTTGTTGCCGCGAAGTGCTTTACCCTTAAGTCTGCCGCGCTGTACACGACGGAACTTAACTCTCTTAGGCATTAACATTTCTACGACCCCCTTCTCTTCTCTCACCGCGATTGCCGCGTCTGTCACCGCGTCTGTCGCCTCTGTTATCGCGGCGATCTCTGCGATCTTCTCTTGCAGCACCGGGTCTGTTTACTTCGTTGAGGATCTCGCCGTTGTAGATCCAAACCTTAACGCCAATTTTGCCGTAGGTTGTGTTTGCTTCCCAGAAACCGTAGTCGATATCGGCTCTGAGAGTCTGCAGCGGAATAGTTCCGTCATGATAGTGCTCTGTTTTTGCGATTTCAGCACCGCCGAGACGACCTGCGCAGGAGATCTTGATACCCTTTGCGCCGAGTCTCATTGTGTTTCTGATCGCCATCTTCATTGCACGGCGGAAAGCTACACGCTTTTCAAGCTGGAGGCAGATGTTCTCTGCTACGAGCTGTGCATTGAGATCGGGCTGTCTTACTTCAACAACGTTTACGTCAACGTGCTTGCCGTCAACCATCTTTGTGATAGCAGCCTTATATTTTTCGATCTCGGATCCACCCTTACCGATAACCATACCGGGCTTTGCGCAGTGGATAAATACTCTTACTCTGTGGCTGTCGCGTTCGATCTCAATCTTGGGAACGCCTGCGCCCTGGAGTTCATTCTTCAGATATTTTCTGATTTTATAGTCGGAAACGAGTGTATCACCAAAAGCCTCATCGCTTGTGAACCATCTCGAGTCCCAGTTCTTAATTACGCCCACACGAAGGCCGTGGGGATTAACTTTCTGACCCATACTAGCTCATAACCTCCCTTTCTTAGTCTCTTTCCTTGACAGCAATTGTCACATGGGATGTTCTCTTAAGGATTCTGTCTGCACTACCCTTTGCTCTGGGCATAATTCTCTTCAGAGTGGGACCGGGGCATACAAAGCACTCGGATACATACAGCTTGGAGACATCCATATTAAAATTATTTTCAGCGTTTGCAATAGCACTACCCAACAGCTTGATAAGATATTCAGAAGCACTCTTGGGAGTGTTCCTTAGGATCGCCATAGCGGTTCCTGCGTCCTTTCCTCTGATGAGGTCGAGAACTATCTTAACCTTGCGAGGGGAGATTCTTGCATACTTTAAATATGCTCTTGCTTCCATTGAATGTTCCTCCCTTATTTACCGTTGTTGGACGTCTTTGAGCCTGCATGACCCTTGAAGGTTCTTGTAGGAGCAAACTCGCCGAGCTTGTGTCCAACCATGTCCTCGGTGATATATACCGGAACATGCTTTCTACCGTCGTGAACAGCAATTGTGTGTCCAACGAACTCCGGGAATATTGTGGAAGCGCGTGACCAGGTCTTGAGAACCTTCTTCTCGCCCTTCTCATTCATAGCTTCTACTCTGTTGAAGAGCTTTACTTCAACATAAGGTGCTTTTTTAAGGCTTCTGCTCATTTTATATTCCCTCCTTATTACTTAGCATTTCTGCGCTTTACGATGAACTTATCGGTTCTTGCCTTCTTGTTACGAGTCTTGTAACCAAGAGCAGGCTTGCCCCA
Organism: uncultured Lachnospiraceae bacterium; assembly: GCA_964411355.1. Classification (GTDB taxonomy): domain Bacteria; phylum Bacillota; class Clostridia; order Oscillospirales; family CAG-272; genus SIG710. The sequence continues at coordinate 6 of CAYPKQ010000321.1, read as the reverse complement.
AGGTGT
>CAYPKQ010000320.1:0-1925 GCA_964411355.1 uncultured Lachnospiraceae bacterium | reverse complement strand
TTTGCGAGAGTCCGCCTGTCATATTAGCCATCTTGCGAGCGATGCCGAAATCGCCAAGCTTAAAGAAGCCGAAATCGTTTACAAAAATATTCTCAGGCTTGATATCGCGATGAATTATATTGCGCTTTGCGCAAATCTCAAGTGCAGTACAAATGTCTATACCAAGCTTGATAACATCCTCCTCGGTAAGCGTTTTGTCACACACATAATTATTGAACGGTGTGAGAAGCTCCATGCGGATATAGATATTCCAACCAATCTCATCCTTTTTCTCGACAACCTCATAGTCCTCAACGCTGACAATATTCTGGATGCCCTTGAACGACTCCATGAGCTTAATCTCATTAACAAAATCGTCAACTACGCCCTTGAGATATGTTTTAGAAGCATCAGCGCTTAGTCCCTCGGAGCGGAGAGAATCAAGCTCGGAGGAGTCAATCGGTATCGTAATAACCTTGATTGCTGCATGACTTGTGATGCTCTCACTGCGGCGCACTGCCTGATATACAGTGCCGTATGAGCCCTTTCCAATCTGTTTTTCTATTTCCCAACCGGGCCATATTTCAGATAAATTTTCAATCGACATATCTAAACCTCTTAGTTTGTTATTGGTAATGAATCGTATTTTGAATGTTCTTCTGCAAAGCGAAACTGCTCTTTCCTATCAAAAGCATAATCCGCGATAGAAGTTATGCCGGATTTGTCAATAATGTAGGGATTAAAATATGTATCTATTCTTATAGTGGCACCGAGACGCGAAACAAGATAATACAGTGCATCGTTACTCTGTACACCCGGAATAGGCGCCATTATTACATCCTTTTGATATGCGCCTGCTATCTCTGTGACATATGTAAACACCTCGTCCTTTGGCACGTCGGTAAGCAATTTTTCAAACACGCTCGGCAAAAAGGTAAGTATCTTTGCGGTGTCAAAATTATACATCAGGTGACTTGCAAATTCACTTAAGAATACAGGCTGAGTGTCATAATCCATCTCATAATTTTTGCCAAATCTTACAAAATCAACCGCCGTGTCGCCGTCGATAATTGTTCTTCCATCGGGAATATCAATGTCAATTCCGCGCGACTTGTCCTTATAAACAAGGTCATACGGCACATCAATAACAAGGTCTTCGCCTGTAGAGTCAATCAGCTCGTCTACTACATCGGCAAAGTTATCATAATTCATGTAAATGTAATAATGTATCGGAAAACCGAAAACCCTTGACAGTTTGTTTTTAAGCTCGGTGCATGAAAGAGTCATTGCATCCTCATATTCAAGTCCCCTGCTGTATTCCTCATAAAGCTTGCCGAGAACTGCATCGGCAGTAAATGAACCGCCCTTGCCATTCGGCATTTCGAGTTCGATATATGTATTTCTCGGTATCTGCATTATGCATACCTCTTCGGTGTCGAAGTTCACCGACAGTATCATCATAATGTCGTTTACAAGCTCGTCTTCATCGTTACCGAGCACAAGGAAGTTCTTTATATCCTCTTTTCTTATGTCGCTTGGGTAAACGTTGTACCCGTCTGCATAAAGCTCCTGCAAAAGCGAGTATTCGCATACCTTTTCAAGAAGTTCTACAGATGTGGGATAGGTGTCAAGACCGTCACTTGCAACACTGTATGCATCACTGTATTCCTGCTTGTCCGCAAGCTCCTTAGCCTCGGCAAGCACCTCTTTGACCTTTTTCTTGTCAAGCGGCGCATCCACTCCGGGAACACCCGTTGCCACCGTGGTTTCTTCCGCATCGCCGAAAAAGCGGTCTTTGATAAAGAAGTATCCAAACAGTCCCATGCCGACAAATATCGCAAAAACTATCAATATCGCGATTATCGCGCCCTTATTTGAGCGTTTGGGCTGAGACGGTGCGGGTTGCGCCACAAGTATTACATGTGGTAGCACAAACACTATCGTAA
>CAYPKQ010000319.1:0-1935 GCA_964411355.1 uncultured Lachnospiraceae bacterium | reverse complement strand
TATTATAATGGTGCATATATCTCTTTTCGGTCTCGTTGTCGATACCGTCAAGCATCTGAGCCTCATCGAGAGTACCGAGAGTTGCGGAAGTAAGAACCTGTGTCTGTCCGCGAGTGAACATACCGGAGCCGTGAACTCTGGGAAGAAGTCCAACCTCTGCTGTAAGGGGTCTGATCTCGTCCATGCGGCGTCCGTCAACACGCTTTCTGTCAACGAGGAGCCAACGGCGAACGATCTTCTTCTGGATCTTATAGATAAGCTCTTCCATAATGGAAGCGATCTCGGGATATTCCTCGCTGAATTTCTCAACGATAGCATCCATAATGGGCTGCATTCTTTCGTCACGAACATTCTTATCGTCTGTATCGAGAGCGTTCATAACATCCTTTTCACAGAATGCGAACACCTTATCAAACATATCGTGGTCAAGCTCGCAGGAAGGATATTCAAACTTCTTCTTGCCGATCTCATCAACAATGCCGTTTATAAATTCAAGGATGCCCTGATTTTCCTTGTGTGCGAGCATAATAGCCTCATACATAAGGTCATCGGGAACCTGATTTGCGCCTGCCTCGATCATTACTACCTTCTTTGTAGAGGAAGCAACTGTAAGCTCAAGGTCGCTCACCTTTCTCTGTGCCTCTGTGGGGTTGATAACGAGCTTACCGTCAACAAGACCTACATGAACACCGCTTATAGGACCGTTCCACGGAATATCGGAAATAGCGAGAGCGGCAGAAGCACCGATCATAGCTGCAACCTCGGGCTCGCAATCGGGATCAACGCTCATAACTGTAAGAGAAAGAGCAACATCGTTACGAAGATCCTTTGGGAAAAGGGGACGAACAGGGCGGTCAATAACGCGGCTTGTAAGAATAGCCTTTTCGCTGGGCTTACCCTCTCTCTTTAGGTAACCGCCGGGAATCTTACCCGCAGCATACATTCTTTCTTCAAAATCTACCGAGAGGGGAAGAAAATCGATTCCGTCTCTGGGCTTTGCGCTGGCAGTTGCGCAGCAAAGTATAACGGTCTCGCCATAACGGATCATAAGAGAGCCGTTTGCAAGTCCCGCCATTTTACCTGTCTCGATAACGAGAGGTCTGCCTGCAAGTGTGTAATTAAACACCTTGTAATTCTTGAACTCCATTGTAGAGCTAACAATTCCTGACATTTTTAAATCCTCCATAAAAGTTTATTTTTCACCGTTTTCACAGAGGCTTAGCACTTAAACAAAGACCTCAAAGGATCTCCATTTAACTGCTAAGGCGCATGTGTAAAACGGATTTTTCCAAAAAACAGTATGGAGTGAGGAGTGAAAGCGTGCTTTCACCCATCACTCCAAGCTTTCAAATTACTTTCTGAGACCGAGTCTCTCAACGATCGAACGGTAACGCTCGATATCAACCTTCTGAAGGTAACCGAGAAGGTTTCTTCTATGACCAACCATCTTCAGAAGACCGCGGCGGCTATGGTGATCGCCCTTATTCTTCTTAAGGTGCTCGGTAAGGTTGTTGATGCGGCTTGTGAGAAGAGCGATCTGAACCTCAGGCGAACCCGTGTCACCCTCGCAGATAGCATACTCCTTGATGATTGCCTGCTTTTCGTCCTTAAGCATCATGTTTTTCACCTCATTTTAATTTATTTATGCGCATACACAGTGTGCGGAAGGTGAAGTCCCATAGGCTTACACCGCAAACCGAGTGTGCGTATATACATTTTAATTGGTCAAATGACCACATATTGTATATTGTATCACATCTTGATTTATTTGTAAAGGTTTTTTTCAAAAATCATAAATTGTTTACAATTTCAAAACATTTGTACTTTCATTTCTCCACGGCATGATGCCGCTCCCGCCCCATTCGTTATCCTGAGCAGAGCGCAGCGAAGTCGAAGGATCTGCGAATGGTTTGAGCCGGTTTTACTATGGATTAT
>CAYPKQ010000318.1:0-1973 GCA_964411355.1 uncultured Lachnospiraceae bacterium | reverse complement strand
ATGAAAGGGATTGGCAACAATAAATTTGCACCAAAAGCAACTTATACAGTAGAGCAAGCGATTGCAACACTGGTCAGAGTTTATGAATGCATAAATCCGGTTGAGAACGAGTAGGCGTGTTCTGCCGAGAAGAGAATTTTTTAGTTCCGACAATTTGACGACCCTTTTGGAGGAGTGAAATTTTGAAAAAGAAGATCACAAATATTATTTTTATTGTTTTGCTTATAGTCTTAATGGTGTTTATCGTAAATAAGTGCAGTACTATGACTGATTCCGGTATTAAGAAAAATATTATTGGGATAGTAGAAGATAATAAGGAATCTCTCATAGAAGCAGTAAGTACAGGCAATTATGAAATAATATACGATATTAAAGGTATAGAGAATATAACAATAAATGATGATAGCATAGTTTTTTATTGCACGGGCAAAGGAATTGCACCCTCTTCTCAAGAATATGGCTTTTATTATTCAAAAACCAATCTTCCAATTGCGATTTTTGATGGTAGACCAGTCCATTATTTCGAAAATGGTGTAGCTATTGGAGAAGGGTGTGAATATGTGGATAATTCATATAACAGCTTTTATACAGAAAAAATTATAGAATATTTTTACTATTATGATAATAATTTATAGATTTTAGAAAAATTTGATTGCCGTAATTGTAAACCTTGTTTTGTCATTACGGATATTTTATTTTTTGCATCACCGAATTTTGTTTATGGAAAATACAAATACTAAACAAAATGAGGTGATATGATGAAATCAATATGGAACGACACGGTCAAACGGCCTGAATTTGAATCCTTGATGGGTGATGCGGAAACCGATGTACTGATTATCGGCGGAGGAATAACGGGAATACAGTGCAGCTTTATGCTTGAAAAAGCAGGAGTGGATTATCTGCTTGTGGAGGCGGATAAAATTTGTTCGGGCACGACCGGGAACACAACAGCAAAAGTCACTTATCAGCACGGGTTAATATATGATAAAATGCTTAGAAGATTCGGTCGGGAGGTAACCCGGCTTTATATGGAGGCACAGCGGGACGCTATTGAAAAATACAGAGAATTAAGCAAAAAATTTCCCTGTGATTTTGAGGAATGTGACTCTTATGTGTATTCACGGAGAAGTAAAGAAATTCTTGCAAGGGAAGTGTCGGCACTTCGTAAAATCGACTGTGAAGCGGAGCTTGTGACCGAAGTAAATCTGCCATTCTTTACCGAAGGGGCTGTGAAAGTGCCAAATCAGGGGCAGCTTAATCCTTTGAAATTTGCTTTTTCCGTGGCAAAAGACCTTAATATATTGGAAAATACAAAAGTGATTGAGTTTACACCTGAGGGGGTTGTAACCAATCGTGGAAGAATAAAAGCAAAGAAAACTATTGTGACAACCCACTTCCCCTTTCTCAATAAGCATGGTAGTTATTTTTTGAAAATGTTTCAGCACCGCTCTTATGTTATGGCGTTGGAAAACGCTCCGGACGTAAAAGGAATATATGTTGATGAGGATGAAAAGGGGATGTCGTTCCGAAACTACAACGGACTCTTATTTGTGGGCGGAGGAGGGCATCGCACAGGAAAAAAAGGCGGAGGCTGGAATGAGATTGAGGCTTTTACAAAGAAGTATTATCCCGATGCAAAGGAAATATATCGTTGGGCGGCACAGGATTGTATGACGTTGGATGACATTCCGTATATCGGGCAGTATTCAGCCAATACGACAAATCTTTATACAGCAACGGGGTTCAATAAATGGGGAATGACATCCGCAATGGTTGCGGCAATGATTTTGTCGGATATGGTCCAGAATAAAGATAATAAATATGCAAAGCTCTTTTCTCCTTCAAGAAGTATTTTGCGTCCGCAACTGGCAATAAATGCGGCAGAAGCACTTATGGGACTTGTGAACTTTTCGACGCCACGGTGTCCTCATCTTGGTTGTGCATTGATATATAATTCGCAGGAACATTCC
>CAYPKQ010000317.1:0-1978 GCA_964411355.1 uncultured Lachnospiraceae bacterium | reverse complement strand
GTTATTTGTTACTTTTAAACTTTTAGTTTCGTTTCAGTTTAGAATTCACAATTATTGTCATTCCCGCAGAGACGGTAAAGAGGGCTGTGTGTATCTCGTTATCAATAACTCGCTGACCGATACCACCACCGTTACGCTCCCTTGTGATGCTGAAATCTATACTCTTTCAGGCAATGGCGATATCCGAAGCAGAGAGATGTATTTGAACAGCGAGCAGTTGGCAATAACCGAAAACGAAGAACTTCCCGAACTCTACGGCAAGCATCAAGAAGCCGGAACAGTAAAATTTGCTCCGGACACCTGTACTTTTATCGTGCTGTAATAGTCTGATAAATAAAAGCGGTAAGCACATTAAATGCCTACCGCTTTTACTTTTATACACTATGTGCAGTATGCCAATTTTCAAGTATTTCCCACAATGCTTTTTGACATTGCTTTAAATCTCGTCGCCGAGTATGACAGTGAGAGATATGATGATTATTTTAGGGTTTTGGATAGTGAGTAAAAAAACAACTACCACGAAGAATATACAACCATCAAGATGAAAGAATTGCAATTCAACAGCGAAATGCACCACGATTATTAAGCGATAAAAGGAACGATTGGACAATGAAAGAAGAAAATATCAAACAGCAACATCCGGAAGAAACTCCCGAAAATAATAAAATTATTGCTTAGGTAAAAGAGCACAAATTACAGTTGCTTCTTGCCGGAGTTAGTATCACTACCGTTATCTTAACTATTATCGGAATTAAAAATAAAGATGCGCTCACAGACTTAGGATAAAGTACGTAGCGTAACAAGAATGGCTTATAATCGCCGATCGTTTTGCTGTTTTGATTTGCCAGAAAACATTATTCCGGTATGTATGTTGGATTTGGGCTATCCTGCGGACGATAACAAGCCATCGCCAATGCATTTTACTCGTCTTCCGTCGGAAGAAACGGTAAAGAAATTATAAAACGAATTCCAATTTGTCGAACAGAAAGAAATTCAAAGGGGGTGAACGATTCGTTCCCACCTTTTCGCTATCTATTGCTCACCCCAAAGCCTTTCTCATACAGCTCCCATGTCTGCCTTGCTCTCCTCATTGAGGTAGCTGTAGATGTTGGCGGTGGTGCTCATGTCGCTGTGCCCGAGCTATGCCTGAATCTGCTCTTCATAGGCACGCCTTGGGCAAGCAGTACCGTGGCGCAGGAATGGTGTAGTTAATGAAGGTCGCCCAATCTCGCTCACCATGAACGGTGTAACATAGTAACACTGTTTTTTATTCATTAGCATATGAATCAAAAAAAACAGACAACACCCACTAAAAATGGAGTGTAGTCTGTTTTTTATAAATCCTTCGTTACCTGTAAAATAAATGATTAATCGACACCTATATGATCTTTGCTATTACACCAATCAGAAAAGGAGCTCGTCTGCAGGAACTTCGTTATCGCCTGTATCGGGATTGCCGCCGGGAGTGGGAGCATCTGTTTCGGGAGCACTTGTACCGGGTTCGGGTGTAGAGGAAGGGCCAAGTGTTACACCCCAAAGAGCAAGATACTGTGCAAGAAGAACTGCGTCCTTTGTATTTACAACGCCGTCATGGCGAACATCGGCAGCTTCCATTCCTTCATCGGAAATATCAACACCCCAAAGAGCCAAATGCTGAGCAAGAAGAACTGCATCACTAACACGTATCTCACCGTCACAGTTTATATCACCGTAAACAACTGCAGAAGAATTTACAATAAACATTGTGCAAACAAGTGATGCAACCAAAATCCAAATAAACAACTTTTTCATAAAAAATCCTCACTTCTGAAAATTATTGGTTTCATTTTACCATACAACACAAAATATGTCAAGCATTTTTATAAAAAAAAAAGCTCAAATATACAAAAATACAAAAAAATCATTTGTAAATACAATTACATATGGCACCCGCAACAGGAATCGAACCTGTAACTACCCCTTAGGAGGGGGTTATTAT
>CAYPKQ010000316.1:0-1995 GCA_964411355.1 uncultured Lachnospiraceae bacterium | reverse complement strand
AATATGTTCGTATTCTCTTTCAAAATCAAAATTGATTGTAATAAACCATAGAGTTTTTTTTCAGAAGAAATTGGAAGATAAGACACTCCTGCCGGATAATAGCAAAGGGTGTTTTTGCAGATATGCTCTTCCGTATCTTCAAAAACAATTTTACCTTCCCCCTCCAAGACAAAAAACATTCTGTCATCGTATGCTTTTGTCATAAAACGGTTAGGAAGGTTGTCTGTTTCTGCCGCGTAGCGTATAAATATATTCATTGAAGCTTTCCTCTTTAATATTTGTTTTGAAAAGATTTGTATTTGTTTTGGTTATTTACATATGGGATAATTAACGCTATAATTGTATCATAGAGATTTGTTTTTGTAAAGGAAGAAAAGTCTGAAAACTAATCCTCAAGACTTTTCAGTTCAATTTTTTGTGCTCGCGGCACAGAATTCATTTTAGTGAAAGGACGGTCACAAATATGAAGAATCCATTGATCCCTATGGCAGCCATTACAGGCACCCCTACAAGAGAGGAAATCGATAAAATAATGCGATTGTATTCACAAGCAGGTATTCAACAATTTTTAATATATCCGCGTTCCGGTTGCGAGGTAGAATATATGAGCGAGCAATGGCTCGAAATTTGTCGATACATAATCGAAGCAGCCGAAAGAGAAAAAATGGATATATGGCTTTATGATGAATACAATTGGCCGTCCGGCACATGCAAAGGTAAAGTTATGCAGGAAAACGCGGAATTTTATGCGAAAAGCGTTTTTATAGAGGACAGAAAATGTGTAGTAAAAAAATATGATAAATATTTAGATATTCTGAATCCTGATGCGGTAGAATGCTTTATAAAAAACACTCATGAAGTATATTATAAGCATTTTGGAAAATACTTTGGCTCTGTAATAAAAGGAATATTCACAGATGAGCCTGATTTATGTGCTTGTACATGGAACGGCGGAAGATATCCGTATACAAAAAACCTTGAAATAATTTACAAAGAAAAGTGTGGAAGAGATTTATTCTGCGATATGGTGCAAGACACTCCTTCAGAAGAGTTTAATACTACATATTGGTCACTTCTCGGCGAGCTGTTCAGAACCAATTTTATAAAAAAAGTAAATAGATGGTGTGTATCACATAACATTGTTCTGACAGGACATACAATGGCGGAAATCAATATAAACAGCGCAATAAAAACGTGCGGCAATTCCATTTCGGCTCTGAGATGCTTTTCACTTCCGGGAATTGACGATATATTCACAAATACATCTGTTGATACAGCAGAATGGCTGACTTTTGGCTGTGCAGAAGCAGCAATAAGAGTGGTAGGAAACGGCGGACTTGCGGAATTGTTTGCACTTGGGCCTGCAGATATAGTACCTGCACGAATAGAGCAAATGATATGGCTTTCCGCAATGTTTAAGGTTAATCACTATCTTCTTGCTGTATCGGCATTAGATGCGAGAGGCAATCTTGAGAAATGTAACTATTATAATCCAATGTGCTATACAAATCCGTGGTTTGAAGGATATAAGGACATTTCGGTTTCGGCATTGAATGCGGCAAGGTTTGCAGAAAAAGCATTTACACCGCAGGTAGTTGTGAGATATCCCGAACGAATAGCGTCAAAATACATTTTTACCAAAAAAGAAAAATTAATCAATGAAAGACTTTATGACGTTTTGAAATTACTTGTAAAAAATCAGTATCAGTGGCAGCTTACAGACGAAGACGAGCCGGCTTATGATGGTGCTTATCTTGTGGAAATAGACGACTCTGACGTCTTTTCGGCAGACAGAATTATAGCCGAAATTGATAAAGTAACGATACGCAATTTGTATGTACTTGAAAATGATAAGCTTGCAGATGATATTATGATACGACAGTATGATGACGGAAGCTTCGCAATATTGGATTTAAAGGATAGCGGACAAAATAGAAGCTTAACGGTTGTATGTAATGATAAAAAATATACAATCAGCCTATGTGGCAGAGGTCA
>CAYPKQ010000315.1:0-1999 GCA_964411355.1 uncultured Lachnospiraceae bacterium | reverse complement strand
CCGAGCACACTGCTGAGGCATCCGCTACCCCCATAGTAGCCTCTTCTGTGCCAACCGCCTCCAAAATGGGGACCATGGAATCCTCCGTGGTGTGGTGGTCTCATCCCTCCACCGTGATGGCCTCCACCAGAAAATCCACCGTGTGAACCGCCGCCACCAAAACTGCTGCCTCCACCGCCAAAGCTACCGCCTCCTCTGGCACCGCCTCCGCCGTGTGATCCTCCTCCGGGTCCCGGCATATTACATTCCTCCTTATTTTTTTTATTTTTCACTAATATTTTATCATACTTGAGGATGCGAATCAATGCAGAATTAAATAAAAAAATTTAAAAAAATTTAAAAAAGCTCTTGACAAAAGAGAAAATATATTGTATACTGAATAAGCACTTAAGAGAGTGAAGTAAATATCGCGGAGTAGAGCAGCTCGGTAGCTCGTCGGGCTCATAACCCGGAGGTCATGTGGTTCAAATCCCATCTCCGCAACCAAACGAAACCTTGTAATCAAGCAGATTGCAAGGTTTTTTCTTTAATTTTGTAATTAATAAAACTTAAATGACAGAATTTTGTTTTTAGTATGATGCAATTGAAATGTGTAAACTACTAAAAGTTTTTACCAGATCAAATTTTTTGCTAAAATTTTTATTATGTAAATATTGCTTATTGGTTTTTTATCTATTAAATTAATATTCGTTTGGAGTATAAGTCGAAAGTATTTCGATTATATCTTGTTTGTAAAAATTACCGTCGAGAATATCGCCGTTCGCACTGAAACAAATTGCTCTGACATCTGTCGGGTCTTCCCAATAAGGATTATTCTGTTCTTTGCTCAAATTAAAATATTCCGGGAGATATTTAATAGCATTTCCGCTTGGGAATATCACATTACCTTCGCTTGTCTCAATACCCATTTGATTAAATTTATCAAGAATTTCTTTTGTTCTGTTGTTATAGGGATTATCTGCTTCTGGATTTATAAGCCATGCAGGATGAACCTGTAACTTAACATTGGTTTCATTTATAGCCTTTGCAAATGCCTTTACATATTCAAGTGGTATTGTTTCCTGATGGAAAGCATCAACAGAAAGTAATATTTCATTTACACCACATTCAATTATCTTTTGTGCAACAAATTTAATTTTATCGAAATCCTTGCTGAAATAACCGTTGGTTATAAGCTGTCTGCAAGGAATGTTCATTTCTTTTGCAGCTTTATGTATTTCACAAACAGTCTCATGATGAAGTAATGGTTCACCACCAAATGTCATAACTGATTCTATGTTATATTTATCAACAATTTTGCGAACCGCATTTGCAGCTAAATCTTTGTCAATATTATCGGAACTTTTGTGTTCGCCTTGGGAACAGTGCTTACATCTCCCCGTACACGCCATAGTGATAACAAATTCTATGCGGTTGAGATTTTTTAGGTATTTATTCATTATTCGTTTCTCCGTTAAATCTTTTTTAATAGCTTGAAATACTCTCCGTGTTCGTCTTCACCGTCAAAGAGCACCTCAGTAAAGCCAAATTTTCTGTAAATATGCAATGCATTGACATTAGCTTTATCAACACCAACTGTTATTTCGTTAAAGCCCATTTCTTTGGCTTTTTCTATAAGAAAAGTAAGGATTTCGCTCCCGATACCACGATTGCGGTATTCTTTTTTTATAATCATTCTTGAAACATAAACACGCTTGCCGGGGATTGTGTAATCAGGATCGCTTGTATTTAAAACCAATGCACCCTCGCCGATGAATTCTCCGTTAATTTTATAAATATAAACAAGACGATTGCCCGCAGCGATTTCTTCACGCCAAGTATTAGCTTGCGGTTGAGTTTTCATGTTCCAGATGTTTGAACATTTGTGATATTCATCAAGTTTTAGTTGTTCAATGATGTAATTATTCATATTTTGTCCTTATAATTAATTTTTATTTAACCAAACAACTGACGTTCTCAATCCGTCTATTGTTTTTGTTTCAAGAACTATTCGGCAGTG
>CAYPKQ010000314.1:0-2008 GCA_964411355.1 uncultured Lachnospiraceae bacterium | reverse complement strand
GGCAGATTGTCAAGCATTTTATTCATAAATATAAGCATATTTTTACCAAAAATGCTGTTTTATAAACAAATCTCAGCATAAGTTACTCGTAAAAGCACGACTTTACAGACACAAAAAAGGGGCTCTATAATATCTATTGGGGTAACCAATCAATAGAGCTTTACAAAAATATTTCAAAAAAATAGTAGAGCATATTGAAAAAATCTTGTAAAATGGAATTGACGAGAAACCATGAACAAGGAGAAATCAATATGCTCTATTCTTATATTACAAAAAACTTAATCGGATTGCAAGATGTTATTTTAAAAAATGTTGAACAAGATGAAAATTCTATCTATATTCATCTCCAAATGCCCCGAAAAGAGCATATCTGCCCTTGCTGTGGCAAATCAACAGATAAGGTTCATGATTACCGTAAACAATATATTAAAGATATTCCTGCCTTTGGTAAGCTTACTTACATAGTTCTCAACAAAAGAAGATACGTCTGCCCCTCCTGCAAAAAGCGTTTCTATGAAAAGGTAGACTTTGTTCCCCGAAAACACCAGTCAACAAAACGACTTGCTTATTACGTTATAGATAAACTCACTGATGAGCGTTCCTTTTCATCGGTTGCAAGAGAAACTAATCTGTCCGTTAGTACGGTTATTCGCAGATTTGATATGGTTGGCTTCATTCAACCAAAAACATTGCCTGAAGTGCTTGCAATAGACGAGTTTAAAGGCAATACCGGAAAAGAGAAATATCAATGCATATTAACCAATCCTGAAACCGGAGAAGTCTTAGATATATTACCTGAAAGATATTCTTCCTATCTAAGCAAATATATGCGAAAATACACCCGTGAGGAACGCAAACAAGTTAAATACTTCATTAGCGATATGTGGAATCCTTATACCAACATGGCTGCAACATATCTACCTGAGGCAATGCAGATTATTGATAAATACCATTTCATAAGACAGATTATATGGGCATTTGAGAAGGTCAGGAAATCAGAACAAAAGAGATATGGAAAAGAAAATAGATTGCTTTTCAAAAATTCTAAGAGAATACTTACAAAACGAGCTTCTAAGCTTAAAGACGAACAAAAGCAAAGAGTCAATGCCATCCTATATATCAGTGATGCTCTAAGAGAAGCATATATCCTGAAAGAGCTGTTTTACGAGGTCTGTGATTGTACAGACCGAGCAAGCGCAAAGGCTATGATGGAAGAATGGATATATTCAGCACAGAGAAGCAATTTAATTGTATACCATGATTGTGCAAACACTCTGCTAAACTGGCAAAAAGGCATTTTAAACTCATTTGAAGTTCCATATACCAATGGATTTACCGAAGGCTGTAACAACAAGATTAAAGTATTAAAACGAAATGCTTACGGTTATCGCAATTTTGAACGATTCAGAAAACGCATATTACATATGTTTAAATACAAAAGTGAAAAAGCAAAAACTAATGCGGCAGCCTAAGCTGCCGCACCAATTCCATTTTATTTTACCCCAACTGTTGACAAAGAGCCTTTATTTTACCCCAACTGTTGACAAAGAGCCTTTTTTGTATCTATTCCAAATAATGTCTCAAAAAGTATATATATGTCCGTTACAGAAGCTTTCATTTTTTTATATTTTCCTGTATACTATAAAAAAGTCGGCAAGCTTTACTTTGTGCTTGCAAATGATAAGTAAATATGGTATAATAATCTAATATAATTTTTAAGGGGGTTATTTGAATGAAGTTACATTTTCTCGGAACGTGCGCAGGAACTGAGCCTATGGAAACACGAAGGCATGCCTCTGTAGCGTTGGAGTGCAATAATAAGCTTTACTGGCTTGATGCAGGGGAGACCTGTTCTCGCACCGCGCATCTTATGGGTCTTGATTTACTGACGGTGAATAAAATTGTGATTTCTCATGCGCATATGGATCACGTGGGAGGACTTGCCAATCTGTTGTGGAATATTCGTAAGCTTTCGCTTGTTACGGGACGAAATCCCGAAGATATAGAT
>CAYPKQ010000313.1:0-2035 GCA_964411355.1 uncultured Lachnospiraceae bacterium | reverse complement strand
TCCTTCTCGACGTAACTCCCCTTTCTCTCGGTATCGAGACCCTCGGCGGAGTATTTAACCGCATTATTGACAGAAATACAACTATCCCCGTAAAGAAGAGCCAGGTTTATTCCACAGCCGCTGACGGACAGACATCTGTTGAAATTCATGTTCTCCAAGGTGAGCGCGAAATGGCTGCTGGCAACACAACTCTCGGTCGCTTCAAGCTTGACGGTATCCCCTCTGCTCCCCGCGGAGTACCTCAGATCGAGGTTACCTTTGATATTGATGCTAACGGTATCGTAAACGTAACTGCAAAGGATCTCGGCACAGGTAAGGAACAGCATATCACCATCACAAGCTCAACAAATATGAGCGAGGCTGATATCGAAAAGGCTGTTAAGGACGCTGAAAAGTTCGCTGAAGAGGACAAGAAGCAGAAGGAAGCTGTTGACGCAAGAAATCATGCTGAAAGCCTTATTTTCCAGAGTGAGAAGAGCCTCGGTGAGCTTGGCGACAAGGTCACGGAGGAAGAAAAGGCTCCCATAAAGGAAGCTATCGAAAAGCTTCGCACAACTCTTCAGGGTACAGACACAGAAGCGATCAAGGCTGATACAGAGGCACTTGAAAAATCCTTCTATGCTATCTCCGAAAAGCTCTATCAGCAGGCACAGCAGGCTCAGGGCGGTGCAGGCTTTGACCCGAATGCAGGAGCAGGCGCACAGAGCGGCGACGGCACATATTACGATGCCGATTTTGAGGATAAGACAGGCGAGGACAAATAATAGTTAATTGAATATATGCGGAAAAGGGTGAAATTTGCCCTTTTCCGCTTACCCATTTTAATTAAGAGGACATAAATAATGGCAGATAAACGAGATTATTATGAGGTGCTGGGTCTTGATAAGAGTGCAGACGACGAAGCGATAAAGAAGGCTTACCGTTCGCTTGCAAAAAAATATCATCCGGATCTCAACCCCGGAGATAAGGAAGCAGAGGAAAAATTCAAAGAGGTGAATGAAGCTTATGCTATCCTTTCCGACCCGGAGCAGAAAGCAAAATACGACCAGTTTGGTCATGCTGCATTCGACCCCGCAAGCGGTGGATATGGCGGAGGCGGCTTTGGCGGATTTGGAGATTTTGGCGATATCGGTGATATTTTCAGCTCCATGTTCGGCGGAGGTTTTGGCGGCTTTGGCGGCTCTTCAAGGAGAAGAAACGCTCCTGTGCAGGGTGATGATATCGGAGTTCATATAACCATCTCCTTTGAGGAGGCGGCTTTTGGAACGAAAAAAGAAATCACCTACAACAGAATACAGAAATGTCCCGATTGCGAAGGAAAGGGTGCGGCAAAGGGAACAAGCCCCGAAACCTGCTCAAAATGTCAAGGCTCGGGTCAGATGCGCGTTACACAGCGTATGGGCGGAATGGCTTTTCAGACCACTACAACCTGTACCGGCTGTAATGGTAAAGGAACTATCATAAAAACGCCCTGTACGAATTGTAACGGTAAGGGCATGATAAAGGTCTCAAAGAAGCTTGAGGTCAATATTCCCGCAGGTATAGACGACGGAGAGCGCATTGCTCTGCGAGGTCAGGGCTGTGACGGAAGAAACGGCGGTGCTACGGGTGATCTTATTCTCAGTGTCAATGTTAAGAGACACAGTATTTTCGAGCGTGACGGATATGATATTTATTGCGAGGTGCCGATAACGGTTTTTGAAGCGACTCTCGGTGCGGAGATTGATGTTCCCACCCTTGAAGGTAAGGTAAAATTCAAAATTCCCGAGGGAACACAGCCCGGCACGAGATTTTCCCTTAAGCAAAAGGGAATAACCATGATAAATTCACAGCGTAAGGGCGACCTTTATTTTGATGTAAATGTTGAAATCCCGAAAAATCTTTCAGAAAAGCAGAAGGATCAGCTCCGCAGCTTCGCCGAGGATATAGGTGAGGGGAATTACGCAAAAAAATCCGGATTTTTTAAGAAAATTTCCGAATTGTTTAAATAAGAGAAACAGTAATTTATCTGCCTTCCCTTGCAGGGAAGGGGGGG
>CAYPKQ010000312.1:0-2068 GCA_964411355.1 uncultured Lachnospiraceae bacterium | reverse complement strand
CGGAGGTCATATAGCACTCAAAGCAGCCCTGTGTTACGCTGTCACCGATAAAGGCAATGGTTACGGGCTTGTTATTATGCCTGTCCTCTTCTTTGTTTTTTAGTAGCTCTGTAATTTTCATTTTTAGCCTTTCCAGCTTGGGTTATAGTGAGAAGTGTCGTTGCCGCCCAGTGAGAGAACTCTGTAATATTTTGTTTTGCGTTCTTCGTAAAGCTCGGGATTGCCTCCTGAATAAAACTTTTCGGCATTTAATAGCGGCAATATGTGGGTTTTGTGGTCGGTGTTCCATGAAACGAAATTCTTTACTCCTAAAGCCTTAAGTCCGTCTGTAAGACTAAGAGTATCTTCAACAGTTGAGCCTTCCCAGGCGAGAGTTGCGTAAAAATCAACCTTATCTCCGCAAATCCGCATAAATTCCTTTGCTCCCTCTGTTACAAGCTGATAGTCGGGAGAATAATCACGGTCAATGATGACCCTTTCGCAAAGAGCTTTTTTGTATTTTTCTATATCGACAAGACCATCTTCGTCAAGAACTCCGTCAAGGACTTCGTAATGGGTCATAAGTCCTTGGCATATACTGTCAATCAGCCCCTCGTTTATCCACTCCTCGGCATTATAACCGAAATACAGAGAGTTCTTCGGATCGTGGAAGAGGAATACATTAACTCCCATTCTTTTGCCTTCCATAGTGTCAAGAGCCTCTCTCAGCTCACGCATAAACAAGGTCATAAAGTGCGCGAATACTGTGTGAAGTCTGGGGTCTGACATAGGAAGTCTGCTAGCGTCAATTCCGTACCTTTCCCATACCATCTTTTTAATCGGCTCCTCAAAGGCAACAAAGGTGCCTCTGTGATAGAAAAGATCAACTCCGTCAAAGCCTTCCGAGTTCTTTACTATCATTTCTATAACTCTGCGCCTTACCTCAGGGTAAGCAAACGAAGAGGTGTCAACAACTCTTCCGTCACGGGTAATACAGCGATACTCTGGATGGTCTTCAAACCACTTGTCGCAGAAAAGATAGTTCATCCTATCATCGGGGAAAGAAAATCCTCCCGCTTCCATTCGGAAAGAAGCATATATCTTACTGCCTAATTTGTGCGCCTCATCTATCAGCAGCGCATCCATTTCATCATGATTATTCAAATAAAACTTCTCGCCTCTGTGACCTCTCGGATCTTCCAAATCCACGCAAGACAGGTCATATACAGGAAACTTTTCGTGCAGAACAAGCTTCGGCGCTCCGTCGCTCACCATTCTGAGAATGCCGAAGGCTTCCCGAGGGGCGGAATATTTGTCAAACTCCAGATAATCCTTATCGAAGTGATATGCCATACATGGCTCACGCTCTGCCGCCTCTTTCTCTGTGGGAACAAGTCTTATCCAAGCAAGTGCGGATATTGTAAATTCAAGATCGGGTTTAAACAAAATGAACTTCTCGCCTGTAAGATCTGCAGTAGTGTAATAGCTTTCCTCTATCCATTCGGTAGGCTTCCACACCCTTAAGGTTGCGGGCGGATGCATAGTTCGCACTTGAGGCTTTGTTTCCTCGGAGGAGAGCTTAAAGCCCGTAAGGGTTTCACGATGCTTATATGCTGTCTGAAGCTTGATCGTAGCAACGTAAATATGATAAACACCCTCAAGACTCACATTCAGCGTAACAGGCTTTGGCTTTGAGTTCTCATTTGCCCAAAGAAGTCTGCCGTTTATGCCATTTGACTCATAATCAACTATTCTCCATTTCTCGGGATGATTGTCAGCGGAAATGTTCTCCTGCTCACTTACCAATGTGGGAATGTCATAAAAAATGTTCTCGTTCATGAGTTAGCTCCTTATACTGTTATTATTGTCATATTATCAGAATACTTTTAAAGAACTACATTAAAAATTACTAAAGAAAATATCCAGTTCGGTGTCCTCAGTGTCGATAACATGACCCAGAGGGAATATGACGGTTTTCAGCCTCTCAGCAGCGCCGAACTCTTCGTAATAAGCTCTTATATCATCGCACACCGCCTCGGTAATTTTATAGTCAAAGAGGAAGATATCCACCAGACCAGCTACCTTTTCG
>CAYPKQ010000311.1:0-2068 GCA_964411355.1 uncultured Lachnospiraceae bacterium | reverse complement strand
TTTTTAAAAGGTCGTGGCTCCGGCGCCACCGCCGGTCGCCGTCGCAACGGCGAAATACCCTAATAAATTACTGTTTTCAACTTACATGGGTGGAAAAGGGGCTGCGCGGAGCAGCCCCTTTATATTGAATTAAGTTATAAGCCAAACGGTTTATCATCATCAGAGTCTTTTTTGTCCTCTGCGATATCATCCTCGGCACTTTGATCCGCCTTTGCCTTCTCTTCGGCATCCTTTGCGGCATTTTCCTCTGCGCGGCGCTCATTTTCGGCATCGCTTTCCTTCTTTTTCTGCTCTGCGATCGCCTCTATCTCTTCTTCTGTGCATCCGTCATGCTCCATGGCATATCTGAACTGATCGCTGTCCATAGTTTCATGCTTATAGAGATACTGTGCAACGAAATGAAGCTTGTCGATGTGCTCGGAAAGATATTCCACGCACTTCTTATAAGCAGAATCTATGATGCTTCTGACCTCATCATCGATCTCGGCAGCGGTCTTTTCGGAATAATTCTTGCCGGAGCTGAAATCACGTCCAAGGAACACCTCGGAGCTGCTATGCTCGTTTCCGTAAAGAACTGTACCGAGCTTTTCGCTCATACCGTATCTCTCGACCATCGCTCTTGCGATCTTTGTTGCCTGCTGAATATCCTGGGATGCGCCCGTTGAAATATCCTCAAGCACAAGTGCCTCAGCAACACGTCCGCCCATGCAGACGATAATATTGTCTATCATCTCGTTCTTTGTTTCGCCCAGCTTATCTTCCTCGGGAACACGAATGGTAACACCGCCCGCATTTCCGGCAGGAATAATGGTTATATGCTTAACGGGATCGGAGGTAGGGCAATAGAATGCCGCAACTGCATGACCCGCTTCGTGATATGCAACAAGCTTGTTGTCCTTTTCTCTTCTCTGCTTCGCCTTTTTCTGGGGACCCATGATGATCTTCATATAGGAATCCTCGATCTCGTCCATACCGATAAGAGATTTATTTCTTCTTGCGGCAAGGAGAGCCGCTTCGTTGAGAAGATTTGCAAGGTCTGCACCCGTAAAGCCAACCGTTGACTGTGCGATCTTTTTAAAGCTCACAGCATCCTCCATGGGCTTATTCTTTGCGTGAACACGAAGGATCGCTTCTCTGCCCTTGATATCGGGATAACCGACGGTGATCTGACGGTCAAATCTTCCCGGACGGAGAAGTGCAGGGTCAAGAATATCGGGGCGGTTTGTTGCTGCAATGACGATGATTCCGTCATTTGAGCCGAATCCGTCCATTTCAACAAGAAGCTGGTTGAGAGTTTGCTCTCTTTCATCGTGACCGCCGCCGAGACCTGCGCCTCTGTGGCGTCCCACAGCATCAATTTCGTCTATAAACACTATACTTGCAGGAGCTTTTCTTGCCTGCTCAAAGAGATCTCTCACTCTCGAAGCACCGACACCCACATACATCTCAACGAAATCAGATCCCGAAATTGAGAAGAAGGGCACATCAGCCTCGCCTGCAACAGCCTTTGCAAGAAGTGTTTTACCTGTACCGGGAGGGCCCATAAGAAGGACACCGTGAGGTATCTTTGCGCCAAGCTTTGTATATTTCTTGGGGTCTTTCAAAAATTCTACAACTTCACGAAGCTCTTCCTTTTCTTCGTCTGCACCCGCAACATCGGCAAAAAGAACCTTTTTCTTATCTGCCGTTGCCATTTTAACTCGTGCCTTGCCGAAGCTGTTTATCTTTCCGCCGCCCTTGCCTGACATCGAATTCATAACGAATATCCAGAAAACGATACCCATAACTATCAGTATCGCATAGGGCAGAAGAGATACCCACCAAGAATAATCCTTTGCGGGCTTATAATCATACTCAGTCAGAATACCCGCTGCCTTTTGCTCGAAGATAAGCTCACGCAGATCGTTATAAAATATAGAGATATTGCTGAGCTGGTAGCTCGCCATGGTATCATCCTTGAGAGTAAGTGTTATCTGATTTTTATCGCTTACCTCAAATGCCTTTACCTGTTCCTTTTGGAAATATTCCACAACCTGACTGTAATCATCAAGCTTTTCAATCAGCTCAT
>CAYPKQ010000310.1:0-2078 GCA_964411355.1 uncultured Lachnospiraceae bacterium | reverse complement strand
ATGATCTCGTTTTAGTTCCGAGAGCTGCTTACGATGAAATAATGCAGACTCTCGTTAAGTATCCTATCCACGAGGTTAAGATATTCAGCCCCGGACCTTGGGGAGCATATCGCTATGAGCAGATGGATTACGGCGTTGAGGGGCTTGCAAACAATGCATGGAATAAAATTGCAGGTCCCGAGCTTCGTATACTTATCGATTTTGGCGGTGAGAGAAGCATCTCGATGCCAATGCTTAACGCTATGCAATACGGTGAGGAGCTTGTAGGCTCGCTTATCAACAAGCAGTATCCGGGTCTTTTCCCGCTTGATATATGGCTTGACGACGGCTGGCATCCAACTCCCCAACCTGCTGAGAGAATTTCGATGCCCATGCATATCCACCCCTCATCAAAGTATGTTGCAGATAACTTCAACGAGCCTCTTGGCAGATACGAGACCTATTACATAGCCGAGGCATACGAGGGCGCTAACACTTGGATGGGCTTCAAGGATGACGCTGATATCGAGGAATGGGAAAGACTTTGTGAGGAGTCGCAGAACATAAAGCCCATTGATAATTGGAAGGACTTCATCGCCAACTGGAACAGCAAGGAGGGCGACCTCTACCTTATTCCCCCCGGAACCATGCACGGTCACGGCGGAAATCAGATGGTGCTTGAGATGGATACCAACCCCAGTATAAACGGTACCGAATATTCCTTCTTTGAGTATGATTTTGCAAGACCCTCTTGGGACGATGATAAGAAAACCATGACCGGCAAGCCCCTCAAGATGCATCTTGAGCATGGCAGAAACATGGAAAAGACCCGCCGCGCATCATGGGTTAAGGATAATCTGCTTTCCACACCGCTTGTTGTAAAATGGACTCCCGGCTACTTCATAGACCGCTATAAGACATATTCGGTAATGCCTTACCACGTGGAGAGAATGCATTTTGAAAAGTGCGGAGAGTATTCCACCGAGGGTAAGTTTATGCACATGTTTACTCTTACTGTAGGTACTAAGGTAACGGTTCGCTCCAAGGCTGACCCCGCGCTCTGTGCAGAGTGCGACAAGTTCCAGACGCTCGTTATTCCCGCAAGCTTCGGTGACTACGAGGTCATCAACGAAGAGGGCGGAAGAGTAACCTGCGTTATCCAGAGATGGAAGAAGGGCTGATGCTCTGATTTTCGAGAGAGGGAATCCTTGGAAGAGGATACCCTCTCTTTGCCTTAAAATATAGGAGGATTAGCGTGAAAGTTCTGTATCATCTATTTTCTTGTTATGCGGATTTCACGCAGCGAAATTTCGCATTTTGGAGCCTTTTTCCAAAATGCCGCACCTTGTGCGGTACCGAAATTTCATAATGCTTTGTGCGGCCGCCCGAGAGGCGGCAGAATGGAGGATTAGTATGAAAATAAATATTGCTGCAGTAGGACTCGGCTGCCCATTTGAGGTAGGCTTCGACGAGGCTCCGGCACTGCTTGATACTACCGTTGACACGCTGAAAAGCATGGGTGTAAGCTGTGTTAACGTTGGAGTTGTAATGCATGACCTTGATACAGTAAAGCAGGCTGCAGAGGTGCTTAAAGCTACAGATATGGACGTGCTTATGATATGTATTGCTACCTGGAGCGAGGATCATCATTTGCTCGACCTGCTCTCATACATAGATATGCCGGTTATACTTCGTGCATTCCCTGCGTTCGATACCGGCTCGCTTTGCTGTGCACATCAGATAGGTGCCGTATTTACCGATATAGGGAAGGGCTATGAGTTCGTTTACGGCAGTGCCGACGATAAAAAATGTGCTGAAGAGACCGTAAAAATCGCCACAGCCTACAGCCTTGCAAATTGCATGAGCAAGGTTCGTATGGGTGCTATCGGCGGCAGAGTCAAGGGTATGACGGAGATTGCCTACGACGAGTTTTCTATAAAGGAAAAGCTCGGTGCGCGTATTGTTAATCTTGACGAAAAGGAAATGACCGAAAAGGTGGCAGCCATTACCGATAATGAGGCAGAGAGGCTTCTTTCGCAAAAAAGCGAAATGCTCTCGTGCTGCAAGGTGCTTTCAACCAAGGAGAGCATGTTAGAGTC
>CAYPKQ010000309.1:0-2087 GCA_964411355.1 uncultured Lachnospiraceae bacterium | reverse complement strand
GAACTGTTGAAGATGTATTTTGTAGGGGACGGCGACCTCGACGTCCCCTACAGATTTGCGTTTTATCACCGCACCGATAAATTACTGTTTATAAAGAAAAGGGGCTTAATCAGCCCCTTTTCTTATATTAAATTAATAGTTTTCAGCCTTAACCTCAAAGAAAGCCTTAGGATGAGCGCAAACGGGGCAAAGCTCGGGAGCTGCCTTTCCAACTACGATATGACCGCAGTTTCTGCACTTCCAAATAGCGTCTCCATCCTTGGAGAACACAAGTCCGCCCTCAACATTTGCAAGCAGCTTGAGGTATCTTTCCTCATGCTCCTTCTCAATGTCGCCAACAGCCTTAAAGAGATATGCGATTCTTTTGAAGCCCTCTTCCTCTGCGACTCTTGCAAATTCAGCATACATATCTGTCCATTCGTAGTTCTCGCCTGCAGCAGCATCCTTAAGATTCTCTGCAGTTGTGGGAATATCGCCGTCATGAAGAAGCTTGAACCAAATCTTAGCGTGCTCTTTTTCGTTCTGTGCTGTTTCCTCAAAGAGTGCCGCAATCTGCTCGTAGCCTTCTTTTCTTGCCTTTGAAGCATAGTATGTGTACTTGTTTCTTGCCTGTGATTCGCCTGCAAATGCAGC
Organism: uncultured Lachnospiraceae bacterium; assembly: GCA_964411355.1. GTDB lineage: Bacteria > Bacillota > Clostridia > Oscillospirales > CAG-272 > SIG710. Next base: position 1,454 of record CAYPKQ010000309.1, on the reverse strand, counting down.
CATAAGATTAGCTTCTGTTCTTGATCCCTTAAGTTCCATAATTTTTATCCTTTCAAAATTAAAATTTATTTTTGCTCGCCTTTACAGCAATTACAAACGTGTTTTACCATCAGCTCATATCCGACTATCTTTTCGCCAACACTGTGTTCGATGGCATCCCAGAGAGAACCGATGCTTGTGTCAATTATTGAGCCGCACTCGGTGCAGACCATATGGTCATGGAGCGGGGCAACCCGATCATACCGATCCGGAGCATTTTCTGAAACAAGCCTGCGAATTTCACCTTCCTTTACCATAAGTCCAAGATTTCTGTAAACTGTTCCGAGAGCTATGCTTGGCATTATCAGTTTTGCTTCATGATATATCTCGTCGGCATTTGGATGCGAATGTGATCGGTTAATAATATCGAGTATAAGTTTTCTTTGCTTAGTCATTTTTGACCTCACTTTTTAGGAATAATTCTTAACTCTGATATTATTATAACACATTTTTTTGATTTGTCAATAGGTTTTTCGAAATTTTTAGGAATTATTCTTAATTAATTTTCTCAGATCCTCAAGGGCATCCGAAAGACCGCCTACTTTATCGATGATTCCAAGCCTGACGGCTTCATTTCCATCAACAATTGAGCCTACATCGGTTGCCATCTCATCCGGACGCATCATAAGCTCTCTTATTTTTTCGGGGGCGACCTCGGAATGGTCTGTGATAAATTTAATAATACGTTTTTGCATATCCTCAAAATATCTGAAGGTTTGGGGAACACCGATAACAAGTCCGTTTATTCGCACGGGATGAATGGTCATGGTGGCGGAGGGAACTATAAAGGAACGCTTGGCGGCAACGGCAAGGGGGACTCCGATGGAATGTCCGCCGCCAAGGACTATAGAAACTGTTGGTTTGGACATGGATGCTATCATTTCAGCAATGGCAAGCCCTGCTTCAACATCGCCGCCCATTGTGTTGAGCACGATAAGAAGTCCCTCGATCTCCTCGCTTTCCTCAATGGCAACGAGTAGAGGGATAACATGCTCATATTTTGTTGCTTTCTGGTTTTCTCCGAGAAGGTAATGACCTTCGATCTGCCCGATTATAGAAAGACAATGTATGGTTTCCCGTGAATTCTTTGTAACGATGCTGCCGCTTTTTATTATTCCTTCAAAATTATCACCGATAGAGGGATCTTTTGTTTCGGATACATCGTTTTCGCTTGATTTTTTTTCGTTTTCTATCATTTTAATGCTCCTTTAGTATAGATATTGGGGACTAATAATATAATTATTTACCAAAAAGAGCGGTAATACCCGCCTGTCGAATAATTTTTTCATTTTTTTGAAAATAATACTTGACAAACGGAGCGATTTGATGTATAATATCTCTTGCTCAACTGAATAAGGGGCATTAGCTCAGTTGGTTAGAGCTACCGGCTCATAACCGGTCGGTCCGGGGTTCGA
>CAYPKQ010000308.1:0-2112 GCA_964411355.1 uncultured Lachnospiraceae bacterium | reverse complement strand
CGTCCCCTACAGATCAGCTCATTTTTTAATCGGTATCCTACAGTTCGCTAAATTATTGTTTGAATAACAAAATCTATAACTAATTTTTGTACAACGGAGAATTATGAAATACACGCATATTTTATGGGACTTTAACGGAACCATTCTTGATGATATTGACGCAGGTATCAAAAGCGTCAACAAGCTCCTTTCGGATAGGGGGCTTCCGCTCCTTGACAGCAAAGATCGATATTATGAGGTTTTCGGTTTCCCGATTATAGACTATTACAGCCGTCTCGGCTTTGATTTTGATAAGGAGCCTTATGAGGTTATTGCTCCACTCTGGGTGGAGCAGTATATGGAAAATGTAAAGGAATCCCCGATTTTTGATGATATTTTCCGAACTGTTGAGCTTTTCAGAAAAAGGGGACTTTCTCAAATCGTTCTCTCTGCAACAGAGCTTGAAATGCTGAAAAAACAGCTTGATATGGTTAATTGCCTTGACCTTTTTGATGAGGTTCTCGGAATTGATAATATCTATGCGGCAAGCAAGGTAAGCCTTGCGCAGGGATGGAAGACGAAAAATCCAAATTCTGTTCCTCTGATGATAGGTGATACCGTTCATGATGCAGAGGTCGCAGAAAAAATAGGTGCAGACTGTATTCTTATCGCAAGAGGACACCAGTCGAGAAAAATTCTCGAAAAGGCGGGCTGCCCTATATTCGAAAATCTCGAAGATGCAATGAAAAATATACTGTAATTGCATATAAATGCAAAATCCATGTAAAAAATATAAAATTTATGTAAAATCATATGCAAAGTTATTGACAAGGGATTTTATCTGTGGTATAATACCCTCAGTAAAAGAGAGTAGAAGCACATCCTCGGATGTGTTCCGGTTTCCGTCAAGACGGCTTTCGCCCGGAACCGGCTGTCATAAATCATGATTTTCAAGACTTTTACGGCGAAGGCCGTAGAAGTCTTTTTTTAGCTAAAAAGACACCCTTTTACTAAGCGAAAGTAAATAAAATATTTTTTGGAGGTATTTACTATGTTTGGTTTACCACTTCCCGCAGCGATTGCTGTAATCATCGGCGCTGCCGCACTCGTTATCTTTGTTATCGGATATCTCAAAGCACCTCCGGATACTGCTTATATCATTTCCGGTCTTGGCAAAAAGAGAATCCTCATCGGTAAAGCCGGTTGGCGCGTGCCTTTCTTTGAGAGAGTTGATAAGCTTTCTCTTAAGGTAATGCAGGTGGATGTTAAGACAAGTGAGGCTGTTCCCACAAACGAATTTATCAACGTGTCTGTTGACGGTGTTGCCAATATTAAGGTTTCATCCGATCCCGAGCTTCTTAAGCGTGCCGCAGAAACACTTCTCGGTATGAGCAAGGCCGAGCTTGTTAGCCTTGTAACACAGGTGCTTGAAGGTAATATGCGTGAGATCGTCGGTTCTGTAGGTCTTAAGGAGATGGTTCAGGACAGACAGGGCGTTGCAAAGAAGATCACGGAAAATGTTGTTCCCGACATGGAGAAGCTGGGTATCGAGGTCGTAAACTTCAATATTCAGAATTTCAAGGATAATGCCGGAACCATTGAAAATATGGGTATTGACAATGTTGAGCAGATCAGAAAGAACGCACAGATAGCAAAGGCAAATGCACAGCGTGATATTTCTATTGCAACCGCTAATGCACAGGAAGAGGCAAATGCCATTAAGGTTCAGGCTGATAAGAAGATCGCAGAGCAGAATGCAGAGCTTGCAGTTCAGCAGGCAGAAATGCAGGTCAGAGCCGACACAAAGAAGGCAGAGGCCGATGCGGCTTATTCCATTCAGCAAGAAAACCAGAGAAAGACCATCGAAATTACAAAGGCAAATGCGGATATTGCACGCCGTGAAAAGGAGACCGAAATCGCAGAGCGCGAGATCGCAATTAAGGAGCGCAAGCTTGATGCAGAGGTTCGCAAGGCTGCAGATGCAATGAAGTATCAGGCAGAGAAGGAAGCAGAAGCAGACCTTATCCGCCGCCAGAGAGATGCAGATGCAAAGGCATATGAGGCTATCAAGGAAGCCGAGGCTAAAAAGGCTGAGGCGGAAGCTGTCCGTTTTGCTATGGAGCAGGAGGCAGA
>CAYPKQ010000307.1:1303-2114 GCA_964411355.1 uncultured Lachnospiraceae bacterium | reverse complement strand
ATTTATCGAACTGTTGAAGATGTATTTTGTAGGGGACGGCGACCTCGACGTCCCTTTTATCATTTGAAAATCATGATTATTTCACGTCTTTTGAGGGACGTTGAGGTCGCCGCCCCCTACAAAAATTCGTTATCGCCTGTTCGCTAAATTACTGTTTTTTGTCTAAATATCTATCTCTTATAAATACGAATTTGGGCTGAGCCAAAAGCTTTTCAAGCAATTGACCCAGCCCTGTTTTTATCAAAGGACAAGCGATGGTGCGCTGTAAACTCTTGCACCAAGCTCGGAATTGAGCATATAGAGACTTCTCAGATCAGAACCGAAAAGCTCCATTTTCGTTATCAGATCATTAGCATTTGTCTCTTCCTCTCCCTGCTCTTTTACAAACCAATCAAGGAACTGCATGGTTCTGAAGTCCTTTACCTCGTAAGCAGCGCCGTAAATATCGTTTATAAGCGAGGTCACGTATTCCTCGTGCTCAAGACCTGCCTTAAGTACATCCATGTGGCTCTCGAAAACCTTATCGGGCTTCGGAATAGCCTCAAGAGTCACCTCTTGATTCTCATTCTGAAGATACTGATAAAAGAGCATTGCATGGTCTCTTTCCTCCTGCGCCTGGATCATATACCAATTTGCAAAGCCTTCAAGTCCCTTTGCTTTAAAATAGTTTGAAAAATCCAGATAGAGATAAGCGGAATAAAACTCCTTGTTTATCTGCTGATTAAGTAGGTCACGAACCTTTGTATTCATCATTTTACCATCCTCCTTATTTCATTTATCATATATCGGTCTTCCAAAGACCGTGAAGATT
>CAYPKQ010000307.1:0-1293 GCA_964411355.1 uncultured Lachnospiraceae bacterium | reverse complement strand
GCAGTAAGCATAAACCGCAAGAGGCTTCTCGCCTGCAAGAGCAAACTCAACCTCAGGCGCACCGCCAACCCGGAGGCACTTGCGCTGACCACCCTTGTCTGTCCGGAGATATACCCAAAGAATGCTGTGCTCCTCTGCCATGGGATGCTGAACCGAACCAACGCTTACCTTAACCACATTACCGTCTACGTTCACAACAGGAATATGCTTTTCGTGGCTGGCTTCCACCACACCCGCTTCGAGCTTTGTCATATTCTGACCGCAGCACTTTATAGGCACGCCAGAATCATTGATCATTCCTACAAGATTTCCGCAATGCTCGCAAATATAGAACTTATTGTTATTACACATAATAAAATCCTCCGTGTTTTGTTTTTATTTTTACGCTTATATTATAGCATTTATTTTTTCTTTTTTCTGTGACTTTGTCACCTTCTTGACATATGGTCTTTTTGGTGATATAATTTAGTAAATTATGTTTTTGGGAGTCAAAAATGGAAAAAAATGAGCTGATAGAGCTTTTCAGAAGTGTTTTTCCCTTTTGGGATAAGATGAGCGAGACTGATAAGGAGACCTTCTGCCGCACTGCACACCATGTGGTTTTCAAAAAGGGAGTCAATATTCATAACGGCAACGAATGTACCGGTGTAATTCTCGTTAAAAGCGGAAGTCTGCGCCTTTATATGCTTTCCGAGGACGGTAAGGAAATTACATTATATAGAATTTTTCCGGGAGAGATGTGTATGCTCTCCGCATCCTGCGTGCTCGATTCCATAACCTTTGACGTGTATGTTGATTCGGAAGAAAACAGCGAATGTGTCGTCGTCGGTGGATGCGCATATGAGGATCTTTCAAGAAGGCTTGTGGATGCCAAGATCTTTGCACTTGAATCAGCCCTTAGCAGCTTTTCTGATGTAATGTGGGTCATGCAGCAGATACTTTTTATGAGCATGGACAAGCGACTTGCCATTTTTCTGCTTGACGAAATTGCAAAGAAGGGCGGCGACACCATTTCGCTCACTCACGAGCAGATTGCCAAGTATATGGGCTCTGCCCGTGAGGTGGTTTCAAGAATGCTTAAATATTTTGCCTCGGAAAATATCGTTGAGGTCTCCCGTGGCGGCATTAAGATTCTTGATAAAAAGCGGCTTCGCAAAATGTCACTTTAAAAGCGCAAGTATCTGAGCCTTCGGACGTGCTCCCATAACCTTGTTTACGACCTCTCCGTTTTTCATCACTACGAGAGTGGGAATACTCATCACTCCGAACTCACTTGCAAGCTCGTTTTCCTCG
>CAYPKQ010000306.1:0-2123 GCA_964411355.1 uncultured Lachnospiraceae bacterium | reverse complement strand
GGTAATAGACTCGGAAGTATACGCAAGCTCGTCGCGCACGCCCTTTGCGGTTTCACCGATCTTCACAAGCTCACTGCAAGAAATAATTACGCCATTCTCGTCGATAACACCGATTATGCGGTCCACTGCATCCTTCATTTGATGTATGATACCCTGGAAAAATCTGTTTGACATAAGGCGACTCCTCTCAATATTTTACAATAATATTATTAGTTGTTGTAATGTTTAGATTGTTTTGCCAAGTGTTTTTAGGTTTTTACGAATCACATATTTTTAACGGTGTGAGCTATGACGGTAATAAGGAACACGCCCACAAGAGCGAATACCGCATACACAACAAACGCGGGATACAGGAAGTTCAGAACTCCGCCGGCAGCGGTAAGTACGGAAGAAAGAATAATGGGAACAATTGCTGTTTTCTTACCCTTCTTTTGAGCGCGGACAATAGCATAAACAATCGCCGCAACAGGAAGCACGATAGCAAGCACTCTTGAGCCTTTCACCAGCAGCGAAGCAAAGGAAGAAATAGTACCAATGGTTGAAATAGCAGAAAATTCAAGAAGAATAAAGCCTGCCGCCGTGATAACAGAATAGTCTGTAATATCACCATCAAAAATATTGTAGGTGAAGTACACCAGCGCTACAGCAATGAGGTTGATGATAAGAATTTCTGCATCGCGGAAAAGGTAGAAGTGCGCACAGCTGAGGAAAAGAACAGCCATGTTTCCGAAAATACCGCCGCGGGTTATAACCTTGTAATCACTGACATCAGCTTTTTTCTTGCCCATAACAAAGTAAACGGCTGACGCGGCAAACAAAATTCCGGTTACAAGAGAAACGATAAACATCGCATCATGCAACGGCATCTGGTTTTGGTTGTTAATATTTCCAAGCATAACGCCGGCAAAAACCGCAAGTATCGTAAGGACAAATTCAATCATCAGCCGATATAATCTTACATCATTTTTTCTTGCCGCATCGGCTTTTTTCGCTTCTAATTCTTTAATATTGTTAGCCAAAATAAATCACTCCGTTTACATTTCAAAATTATATACAAGGCATGACAGCGCAAATATCGATGCGCTTTCACAGCGCAAAATCCGCTTGCCAAGACCGCATATTTCAGCACCGTGTGCCTTAGCCTTTTCCACCTCTGCAAGAGAGAATCCGCCTTCCGCTCCGATTATGAGAGAAATATCCTTTGGGATTTTCCCTTCTCCGTAACGCTCGGAGAGAAGTTTTCGAAGGGGAACGGTTCCGTCGCCCTCATAGAAGAACAGCACAAGCTCGCTTTTTGCAGCATCCGCTAACATTGCGTCGTAAGTCATAGGCAGCTTTACATCCGGAAGAATCCCTCGACCGCACTGCTTTGCCGCCTCGTGAGCAATTCGCCGTCGCCGCTCCAGCTTTTTGTCTTCCCGACGAAAGTCTTCGTCAATTCGCACAATAGTGCGTTCAGACTGGAAAGGGATGATTTCATGAGCACCCGTTTCCACGGATTTCATGATAACGGTATCAAGCTTGTCCGACTTGGGAAGAGCCTGATAAAGTCTTATGTGATAGGGCGGCTCCGTATCCGAGGGCGATGAGGAAATAATCCTTGCTATAACAGAATCCCCGCGGAATTCGGAAAGCTCACAGTCATATTCGGTTTTCTGCATATCACACACCGTAATATTCTCTCCGGCACGCATCCTGAGGGAGCGTGAAATATGTATAGCATCGTCACCGGTGATGGTTACATAACCGTCACTTATGTTCGAAGCCGACAGAAAAAAACGAGGCATAATTACATCCTAACTTACACGATATTCGTCAAAATTGGCACAACTTATCGCCTCAAGGCAAACTTCTATGATATATATTATACTACACTTTCGTCATTTTGTCAAATATTATTGCAAAATTTTTTGTAATATTTTTTATTTTTTCTTTGAAAGTGCCAAATAATTGTAAAAAATTAGTCTTTTTTGTAAACCATTGCCACCCAATCACTCTCCATTGCCGAATCGACAAGGGTGAATCCGCCGGCTTCCATCGCAGCCCTAACATCATCCGCATACCGTTCAATAATACCGGAAGTAATGATATATGCCCCTGTCTTGAGATAACGTCCTACGTCG
>CAYPKQ010000305.1:0-2131 GCA_964411355.1 uncultured Lachnospiraceae bacterium | reverse complement strand
GAAAGATTTTCTGTGCCAACGGGGGCGCAAGAGGTATATAAAGCCCGCCGCAGCGGTTGGCTATGATTCATATAGCGGATTTTACAAGGCATATAAAAAATACAAGAAACCGACTGAAAAACAGACGCATCCAAATTGAATGACTGTGACATTAAAGAAATGAAAATGCTTTGATTTTCTACACATATTTTGTTGAGCGAATGGGTGTTGCAACTTGTTGTGCGCATGAATGGTAATGCGCCTTCTACGATAAATAAAAACCATAATTCAGATACAAAGGGATTGCGTTTTATATGTTTATGTGATATACTTTATGTATTGAAATAAAATTCAAAGGAGAAGCCCTATGAAATTTGCAGAACTTGATACCACAACCCAAGGAAAAATTGTTGAGTTGCTTAATAACCATATTGCTACAATTGCTGATATTTTGAAGAAAGACCGTTGCCTAATCCCCATGCTTATGATACCTGACTCAAACCAACTGGTTAGCCTGCAATCAAGGGACGGCTCTTTTGATGTGGATAAAGCATATGCGCATGTTGTTGAAAAACTGAAGAATGAATCCTTTACATACGCTTTATTTTCTTATAGCATGCGAATCGGTTTGGCTACGGGCGATGAAAGTGACGCTTTGAAGACTTATATATTTACTTCAAATGGTATCGAAGTGTCCTTTTTCACGCCTTATGCAATAAAGGGGCTTTTCAAAAAATCCATAAATATTGAAAAAACGATATTGGCTGAAGTGAAAGAAAATATTTTCAACTGATTTTGTATCAAAATTACAGTTTATAGCCATAGAACCCACAACACAAAAGTGTTGTGGGCTCATTTTATCATAGAGGTTATAGCTCTATTCATAAGTGCGCAAAAGTATTAGATAAATGGGCTGAGCCATCCGCTTAATTAAAAGCTTTTGGCTCAGCCCATTTATTGTTAAGTCGATATTTTTGGTACTGTAGTACCTTATCTCACCTAAAACTTTACATCTATAGGCTCGCCCACAGGGAGAGCTGTCGCCAAAGGCGACTGAGAGGGGCTCTGTATTTATAAAGCACTTTCCGTTACGCTGAAGCGTGCCACCGCACCCTGCGTTAGAGGCTTTTATTAAAAAACGTGTCAAGTTTTAGATAAGTAGGGAGGTTATCAGCCGACAAAAAACTCAGCTAAACATTACTCTGTTCACAATGCTTTCAAGATACTCTTGTCTGCCACTTGCGGGAATGGGACAAGTTCCGAGATTTTCAGCATATGAGGCAAGCTCTTCAAGAGATGCTTCGCCACCTCTGATCCGTTGCCCCAGCTCGCTCCTGAAGCTTTCATATTTTTTCTCGATAAATGCATCAAGCTCGCCGTCCTCGATAAGCACTGCAGCTTTTATAAGTCCAAGGGCAAAGGTGTCCATTCCCAGAATGTAAGCGTGGAACATATCCTCGTAAGTATTGCTTGGTCTGCGGTTTTTTGCATCAAAATTAAACCCTCCGGTAAGACCGCCTGCTTTGAGCACCTCATACATACACATTGTACTTTCATAAACGTCATAAGGAAATTCATCGGTATCCCAGCCAAGCAGATAATCGCCTTGATTTGCGTCTATTGAGCCAAGCATACCGTTTATGGCTGAGATCCTCAGCTCATGACGGAAGGTATGCCCTGCAAGGGTTGCGTGATTTGCCTCAATATTCATCTTGAAATCCTTATCGAGTCCGTATTTACGGAGAAATCCGATTGCTGTGGATGCATCGAAATCATATTGATGCTTCATGGGCTCCATAGGCTTCGGTTCAATATAAAAATCACCTGTAAAGCCTATGCTTCTGCCGTATTTGACAGCCATTCTCATAAGGGCGGCAATATTTTCCTCCTCAAACTTAACATCGGTATTAAGAAGAGTTTCATAGCCCTCGCGTCCACCCCAAAATACGTACCCCTTGCCGCCGAGCTTAACGGTAAGCTCCAGCGCTTTTTTTATTTGCGCCGCTGCAAAGCAGTAAACATCTACGGAATTGGTGCTTCCCGCGCCGTTCATAAAACGGGGATTTGAGAACATATTTGCAGTTCCCCAAAGGCACTTAATGTCTGTCCCCTTCATCTTTTCCAGAATGTAATCTGTTATCTCGTCAAGGCG
>CAYPKQ010000304.1:0-2136 GCA_964411355.1 uncultured Lachnospiraceae bacterium | reverse complement strand
AAGTCCCTGGTCACCTGCGCCCGTATCAAATTCATCTGCGATCTCGCCATTCTTTGCTTCAAGAGATTTATCAACTCCCATAGCGATATCGGGAGACTGCTTATGTATTGAGCTGATGACGCTGCAACTATCGCAATCAAAGCCGTATTTTGCTCTGTCGTATCCGATCTCACGGACAGTTTCACGAACGATCTCTTGAACATCAATAGATGCACTTGTTGTTATTTCTCCCATAACCATAACAAGACCGGTAGTAACGCAGGTCTCGCAAGCAACGCGGCTCATAGGGTCCTGTGCAAGAATTGCATCAAGCACGGAATCCGAGATTTTGTCACAAATTTTATCGGGATGTCCCTCTGTAACAGATTCGGAAGTGAAAAGTACCTTTTTCATTTTTTGATCCTTTCTTTGATCCGACCTAAAAAAATCCCTCGGAGCACCGAGGGAGAATAAATCATTTTTTGTTACTCATTACTCATCTCTCGGGATTTAGCACCTTGCAAAAAAGTAGGTTGCCGGGCTTCACAGGGCCAGTCCCTCCGCCACTCTTGATAAGATCAGATCAGTCATATTTATTTTTTTATATTATACTACATTTTTCGTTCTTTTGCAATAGATTTTTATAATTTTTTTGACTTTATGCAAAAAATCCTATCGCTCCCGCAACTCCAAATGATACTATGCTCATGATCAAGCCTGCTCCGATAACTCCGAGAACTATCCAAAACAAGGATTTCCAGAATTTCATCTTCATAAGAGCCGCTATAAGTGCTCCTGTCCACGCACCCGTTCCGGGAAGTGGAACAGCAACGAACAAAAACAGACCAACATATGCGTATTTTTCGATTTGACCCTTATGTTTATCAGCCTTGGCTTCAACCCAAAGAGCAATTTTTCGAAGTCCTTTAATCTTTTTCATAAAATCAAGAACCGCTCTGATAAGAAGAAGAATGAAAGGAACCGGAATAAGATTTCCTATAACGCTGAGAAAAAATGTTTCAAAAATTCCCATTCCAAGACCTGCGCCAAGAGGAATAGCACCTCGAAGCTCGATTATCGGTATCATCGAGCAGATAAAAACGCAAAGCTCTCTGCCAAGCGTATCAAATAAAAAGCTTTCTATCGCTTCAACCATCTTTTTACCTCATTAAATATGCAATATTTTGGAAACTCGCTTATAGAGCAGCAAGGTCACAATAGAGCAAGCTACACTTTTAAGCAAATTAAACGGCATAACAGCAAAAATTATAAGAGTCTTCAGATCACTTATCGAAGCATTTACTGCAGTTCCCATAGCGACTATATTTTCAAGCGGCAGATGGTAGAGCTCCGAAAAGGTGGGAACGAGAACATAATAATTCATCGCCGCCCCCACAAGAACAAGGCTCAAAGTACCTACAGCAAGTCCGATAAGCGCACTTTTCAGGGATTTTTTATGTTTATATATCAATGCCGCAGGAAGCACAAAGGCACATCCTGTGACAAAATTTGCAAATTCACCGACGAAAGCCGTCGTTGTTCCGTCCATAAGTAAATTCAGCAGATTTTTCAGAAGCTCCATAATAATACCCGCACCGGGACCGAGAGCAAAGCTGCCGATAAGTATCGGAATTTCGCTGAAATCAAGCTTATAGAAAGGAGGAGCAAACCAAAGCGGCAATTCAAAGAGCATCAGCACCGCCGCAACTGCGCTGAGTATTCCTATCTTAACTATATACTTTAAATTCTTATTCATATTTACCTCTTTTCTCATCCGGACTTGAAAAAATTTGCTTAAAAAATCACCAATACGAAACAACTTGCACGGCAGGTTGTTTGTACGGCAAAATTTTGCTTGCAAAATTTTCCCGTTTACCGTCGGCACAGGATTCTCACCTGTTCGGCGCAATTTATGCGTTTGCGGGCTTACTTTGATTTATCACCAAAGCACACCGCCGGTAAGGATTTTCACCTTTCTCAAAGATTATGTTATATTTTTCATAATATTCGGAAACGCCGAGGCGTAAAACGTCTCGGCGCTTCCTTTTTATGGTTTTTTAAGTTAATTACTCAACTTAAATTATTCGTTGATCTTGGAAACAACGCCGGAACCAACTGTTCTACCACCCTCACGGATAGCGAAACGGAGACCTTCCT
>CAYPKQ010000303.1:0-2136 GCA_964411355.1 uncultured Lachnospiraceae bacterium | reverse complement strand
TTCTGACAGCTTCCCCCCGGGGGAAGCCAAGGGCGCTCCCGCGCCAGAGGTTTTTTGACAGGCTCAAAAGAACTGATTGAAAACCAAGGATTTTCTTTAAATTAATACCTTTTTAATAGTTTCTACATCCAAATCGTCTCTTACAGGCAAAAATTCAATATTTTCATACTTTACATTTGGATGTTCCTCAAATATATCTTTATCTATTAAAACAACTGCTTTTTTGCATACGTTATTTCCTAACAGCTCGTTGCAACGGTCAATGGCATTTTCAATATCTTCTTTTATATCAACATACTCATCCTCGATCTCAACTAACCATATATTTTTCTCTGCATCATAACATGGTTCATAGTCATTCAAAATAAGGATATCTTTATAAACAAAATAACCATATCCTGTAATCGGTGCATAATCACTGCGATAAAATTCGATAGGTAAGTTTTCGTTTTTAATCAAATCATAAAACTTGATATAATATGATGACGTGCAAAGCCAAGAATATTTTTCTTTAGTATCTTTGTAATAACGAGATTTCTTATATTTAAAATACTCAAATGGAGTAATTATCAACAATCCGAGCAAAAACAATAAAACAACCGGAAAAGATAAACTTGTAAATATAATCTCTCTGACATTTATATTCTTCTTTTTCAAGCTATCACCGCCTTGGGTGTATTATAGCATAAAAGCGTCGGAGCGCAAGGGATTAGTGATATTCTGTGCTTTGCACAGAGTCAGAATGTAGAAAAAGCCTGTCATTGCGAGGAGGCCGTAGGCCGACGTGGCAATCCGTTCTCCTAAATGTTGCTATTTTATCCGTACTTTCGATAAAACCCCAACAATTTGGATGCGGATTCCTCGGCTCGCTCTGCTCGCTCGCAATAGGTATAGACCCTCCATTAAGTTCGCTGATTCCACTATTTCCGATTGTCCTAGAGATAATGGAAGGAGTGGAAACAATGGAAACATCACTCTTCCATTATCTCCGCTTCTTCCATTTTATTTTGTGTCACTTTTTGTATCAGCAGCCCAGTATCACAAAATAGCAGAGTTAATAAAATTGAATATGTCAATCGCACCATAAAGACGTTTTAAAGAAGGCATTGCTGTTCTGCAATGCCTCCTCCAAAGGTTTCGTCAAATAAATTCCAAGGGCAACGCAATCAGATTTTCCCTTAAATACAGCTTCTTATCATACAGGCAAATGATAACGCCCATGCCCCTTTTTTTATCAGGAACACCGTCCAAAACATCAAACTCAGATGCCATATCCGCTTTGGGAGAAGCAGACATTTTGATCTCGATAGGATACAGAATACCATCCTCTTGAATGATCAGATCGATCTCTCCGTCGATTTCAACTTCCTCTCCGTTTTCCTTCTTCTTTTTCTTATCTTTTCCGTTATAGTAGAAAACGTTGAAGTCGTATTCCAATCCCTCGTTTGAGTAGGATTTCAAAATTTCATTGATAACAAAGGTTTCAAACATCGCTCCTGCCATTGCACCGTTTTTCAGCGTTTCGGGGGTCAACCATCTGGTTAGATAACAACAAAGGCCGGTATCTCTGAAATACAGCTTGGGTGTTCGAATCGCCCGGTTAAGGGCACTAGAGGTATAGGGCTTCAAAATATAGATAATGCCGCTCTTTTCAAGAATCGAAATCCATTCCTTTACGGTAACCTCCGACACACCAACTTCGGATGCAATATTGGCATAGTTGATCACCTGTCCCGTGCGTGCAGCAGTGCAGGTCAAGAATTTCACAAAGGTCAGATGATTCTTTGCCTTGATCAGCTTATTGACATCGCGCTCCAAATAGGTTTTCACATATGACTGATAAAAATCGACCCATTCCCTTCCCCGGTTGGCGTACAGCTCAGGATAACTGCCGCGATGGATCGTCTCCCAAAGATTTTTCCGATAATTCTTAACCGCGCTTTCCCGTTCCTTGATATACTCCTGTGTGGGAACAAAATGCTTCGTAAAGGGCACATCATAGATTTCACGCAGAGAAAGGCCTTCCAATTCAACAACCGAAACTCTTCCGGCAAGGGATTCACTTACCCCTTCCATCAGCCGCAGCTTCTGAGAGCCTGTTAAATAAAAATTGCCGTACTCGTCTGTATTGTCAAG
>CAYPKQ010000302.1:0-2170 GCA_964411355.1 uncultured Lachnospiraceae bacterium | reverse complement strand
TCGCTCAATGTTCTCGATGAAAGCGGAACAGCCTTTTCCACCGTTTACGGTGTGATCAAGGCACTTAACTTTAATGTGATTCCGACATATTATGTTGAAAATGCAGAGGAGGCAACAGCGGTTGCTTCATACCTTGCCGAAGAATTTACAGATGCTTTCATTATGAGTGACGATCTTAACGTTCTCAAGGCTGCAAAGGTCGCTTGCCCACTGCTTGGACTTGTTGCGGACTATACTGATGTAACATCCGTTTCAGCATCCGAATACGAGGATATCAGAACGGACTTTTACAGTAATTATGTAACCGTTATAATGATAAACAGCGAGCTTTGCTCGAAAAATGTTGTAAACAATTTAAATGAAAAGAGACTTCTCGTTTGGGCAGAGCTTTCCGATGCTCCTTCGGATACAGCGGTGTTTGAAGCAGTTACGAGCGGAGCTGTTGCAGTTGTTACCGATAACAGCGATGCTGTTATAGATACAGCTTGCTCTCTTCCCGAAAACACAATGACAAGAATTCCTTATATCCAAGCGCACAGAGGTTATTCAAGCAACGGATATTATTTTGAGAATACTAAAGAAAGTATTATAAACGCATATCTTAAGGGTGCAAAGACGATGGAATATGATATTCATCTTTCTGCGCCCGAGGCAGACGATCCCGGCGACGGAAGCACACGAAAGCTGGTTCTTTATCACGATGGGGTAACAAAGGTTGCGGATACCATTGACGGTGTTCAGTATGACATCAGCGAAACCCCTTGGTCAACCCTTTATGAAAAGGTGCTTTACACCTCTGAGCAGGGATATACCTACAGACTTTCCCATCTTGAGGAAGCCTTTGAATATCTTTCGAATGAAAAGAAGAACAACGGCGGAGTTCTTGATCTTCTTATGAGCATTGAGATAAAGCCCGGAAGCAATGTTATTATTGTTGATCATCTTTTTGAGCTTCTTGAGAAATACGATCTTTTTGAGCAGGCGAGAATAACCACCTTCACAATGGATTATATTACGAGGGCAAAGGAGCTGAACCCTGCACTTCCCACCAATTATCTGCAGAATTCATCTGTGATGTTTGATTCCACGGCAGAAGCAAACATCAATGAGGTGAGAGCACTTATTGGACCTACAAGCTCCAGCTATTCGCCATCTGCTTATTACGGCGGAAAGGTTGATATCGGTCCTGTTACCATGAGAACCTTGCTTCGCCGCGGATTTATGGCAAGCTACTGGGGACTTGGTGACAGTCCCGAGAATTATCTTTATTATGGAATTATGGGCTTCGGAACAGACTATCTTGAAAATTGTGACCCCATAGTTTTGAATGTTTCTCCCACTAAGCTGAATGATGAGCTTAAGGTTCCCTCGGGCAGAACCGTTGAGATCGGTGCTGTTGTTGATAAGCGAATCGAGCTTGATGTGCCTACCGCCGATTTTGAAATCAAAATAATCGAGGGAGAGGAGCTTATAACAGAAATTAATGGTGGCAAGATCACTTTTGCCGAGGGCACAGGTGAAGTCTCCTTTGCTGTTTCTTATAACTATAAGGCGGGAAAGGTGGATTATATCCTTTATTCCGATCCCGTAACCGTAAGCGTTACCGATGATGCTGTTTTTGAGGGCGGCGTTTCCATGGAAGGTTATTCCGTCAGACTTGAGGACTATAACGGTCTGCGCGGACTTTTCACCTTTGATAAGGGATATAGCGAGAAAATTGAAAACGAGCTCGGTTATACTCTTGTTGAATTCGGTGCAATAGCAATGCCCGAGGCTGCCTACACCGAAAACGGAAATAAGGCAACTCTTGATCCCGAAACACTTGAAATTACAACCAAGGGTTATAAAGCGGCGATCTGGAGCAACGGAAAATATGTGAATAAGATTCTTGAAGATAAAGACGGTATTATCAGCTATTGTCTTGCCGTTGTTGATTTCAAATCAAGATTTAATGATAATCTTTATTTCTGTGCATATTCGGTCTATAAAACACCAAACGGTGAAACAGTTATTTCCTATGATGATTATGATATTCCCGAATACAGACTTATAAATCTCTATCAGACGACCCTTGATATGTATGTAAACGGTGCGGTAAGCTCTAAAAATTCGGATGATGCGGCTGTTTGGAGCACGCTTCTCACAGGTGTTGTCACCCTTACCGAAGGAA
>CAYPKQ010000301.1:0-2176 GCA_964411355.1 uncultured Lachnospiraceae bacterium | reverse complement strand
CTAGCTGTCTGAAGCTCTGTGCGGAGCTCCTTGGAAAGCTCGGCGATATCAACCTGGCGGAGAAGCTCACGGATAGCCTCTGCGCCCATTCCGACGCGGAATTCATCTCCATAAAGCTCATAATACTCATTATACTGTCTCTCGCTGAGAACCATGCCCTTCTGGAGAGGGGTAAGTCCGGGATCGAGGACAACATTTTCAGCAAAATAGAGAACCTGCTCAAGCTGCTTTGGCGACATATCAAGCACCAGAGCCATGCGTGAGGGAATCGCCTTGAAATACCAGATATGGGAAACGGGAGCTGCAAGCTCAATATGACCCATTCTCTCGCGGCGAACCTTCTTTGTTGTTACGTCAACACCGCACTTTTCGCACTTTACGACCTCTTTATTGTGAGAATTCTTATACTTTCCGCACATACAAGCACCGTCCTTTGTAGGACCGAAGACACGCTCGCAGAAAAGACCGCCGATTTCAGCCTTGAGTGTTCTGTAGTTAATTGTTTCAGGCTTTGTTACCTCACCATAGGACCATTCACGGATCATATCGGGGGAAGCAAGACTGATTTTTATAGAAGCAAACTCATTATGTTCCATATATATAACCTCATCCGTGCAAAATCACGGAAATTCCTCTTTTCAATGAATTTTTAGGCATCCCTTCTGTGGGACGTCAAAGATTCGGTTCCGACCGAATTATTAAGATGCTTTTTATCAGAAATTATCGTCAAAATCAACATCCTCGTCGATTGAATCGATTCCAAAATCTTCCTCGGTATATACCTCTTCTTCCGGATCAATCTCATCGCCGTTTTCATCGGTCACGGTAAAGGAATCGTAAATATCCTTGGTTTCAACATTGCCTTCAAAGTCGGAATCCTCGTATCTCATATCCCTATTTCTCTTATAAGGAAGCGGATCGTCCTCATTGCAGAGAGTTGAGAGCTGGATCTCCTCGCCGTCCTTATCGAGCACACGAACATCAAGTGCAAGAGACTGAAGCTCTTTAACAAGAACCTTGAAGGACTCGGGAACTCCGGGAGTGGGAATATTCTGACCCTTGATAATAGCTTCATAAGCCTTGCGGCGTCCTGTGATATCGTCACTCTTAACAGTAAGGATCTCCTGAAGAGTATAAGCCGCTCCGTAAGCCTCAAGTGCCCAAACCTCCATCTCTCCGAAACGCTGTCCGCCAAACTGAGCTTTTCCGCCCAGAGGCTGCTGTGTAACGAGAGCGTATGGACCGTTGGAACGGGCATGGATCTTATCGTCAACCAAGTGATGGAGCTTAAGATAATACATGATACCAACTGTAACGGGGTTATCGAAGGGCTCACCCGTACGACCGTCATAAACTATACGCTTACCGTCGATAACACGAAGCAAACCGGTCTCGTAAAGCTCTTTCCATTCCTCTGTTTCGCTTGTAACAGACTCATCGAGTCTCTGAAGATCCTGCTTGCCTTCTTCGGTTGTAACAACCTTGAAGACAGCCTTACCGTCAACATTCTCGCCGGGGAGAATCTCGCGGCAGTAGCCCGCCATATGGAGACATTCGATAATGTCCTTCTCGTTAGCACCGTCAAATACGGGGGTCATGATCTTCCATCCAAGCCTTCTTGCGGCAATTCCGAGATGCACCTCAAGAACCTGACCGATATTCATTCGGGAAGGAACGCCCAGAGGATTAAGAACGATATCAAGAGATGTTCCGTCGGGAAGGAAAGGCATATCCTCGGGAGGAAGGATTCTCGAAACGACACCCTTATTACCGTGGCGACCCGCCATTTTATCTCCCACAGAGATCTTTCTTTTCTGTGCAAGGTAAACACGAACGACCTTATTTACACCCGTAGGAAGCTCATCGCCGTTCTCACGAGAGAACACCTTAACATCAACAACAATACCCGATTCACCGTGAGGAACACGGAGGGAGGTATCTCTTACCTCTCTTGCCTTCTCACCGAAGATGGCACGAAGCAGTCTTTCCTCGGCAGTAAGCTCTGTTTCACCCTTGGGAGTGATCTTACCGACAAGGATATCGCCTGCACGCACCTCGGTACCCTTCTTTATGATACCGTCTGCATTAAGATCCTTGAGCGCATCGTCACCCACGTTGGGAATTTCTCTTGTGATCTCCTCCGGACCCAGCTTTGTATCTCTGGATTCGTGAGAAT
>CAYPKQ010000300.1:0-2180 GCA_964411355.1 uncultured Lachnospiraceae bacterium | reverse complement strand
TGTTGGCGTTAAGCCACGTTCTCATCCCTTTGAAATAATTATCACGGACAAGCTCACCGCAAAGCATTATAAAGTCGCTCTTTGCCCTGTATTCCTTCTCTGTCTCGGGGTCTTTTGCTCCATAGATAATGGGCATATAATCGGCTATGTCATAGCCATATTTTCCGAGGAAATCTTTTTCAAGTCCCTCTGCCCATTGCCCCATAAAAGATTCGTCGTCGAACATCAGGGTAATATCTGTTCCCATCTGTTCTCCGAATCTTTTCCTGAGCTTTTCGTGGGTAAGTTCAAGAAAATGCTTTGTATTTTCCGCCTTTGAAATATCGGTGCGGTTTATTTGGCGGTCTGCAACATTATCTTCGCAGAAATACTCTGTTATTTCGCAGTCTTCCGAGAAAACATCATCCTCGTGTATTCTCTTACCGCCCAGAAATGCGCTGATAAGATTCTTCTCCGCTTTAAAAGGCTGACCTGCCGGAAGGCAACGCTTTTTCTCAGCTATAGTCTTAATTGCCAGATGGGGATATTTCTCCCTTATCTGTCCGCATACCATACCAGACGGGAAACCTCCCTCGTTATAGAGCCAGGTGTACATACCTTTTTCCGTTGCATATTCAAATGAATAAAAAAGCAGGTCAAGATATTCCTTCGACATATAGTCGGGAGAAAGATTTGTCGCCTGAAATGTGGGACGGAAATTTTTCGGACTGGCAATTACGTAGAAAGCTCTTATTCCGCTCTCAAACATTTCGTCAATCCGTTCTTTTATACCCTCACGTGTTATGAAAGAATTCCAGTTCCACGCATATGCAGGTTGATATGAAACGGGTATATTTTTAAAATCCATCAAAGCTCATATCCTTTCTTATCCATAAATTCACGAACCTTTGTACCGTCAACTTCGCAGGGGCGAATATCACCTTTAACACAAAGTGATGCCGCATAACCTACCGCTTCGCCCGTTGCCGCCATATTGCCCATAACGCGGTAGGATGCGTGGGGGTAGAAATCGCCCGAAATACATCTTCCTGCAAGGAGCATATTGTCCACATCCAGGGGCACTAAGCTTCTGTAAGGGATGTTGTAGGGCTGTGTTTTTATACCTCTTTTGTTGTCGAGGGTGTCGTCTTTTTTCAGTTTGTGAACATCAACGATAAATTTCACAAGGCAGATACCGTCATCAAAACGCTTACCCTCAATTATATCCTCAAGAGTGAGACGGTACTGTCCGTAAATACGTCTGCCCTCTCTCACGCCGATATGGTCGCTTGTGTGAACGGTTTCAAGTCCCTCATAACCGGGGATTTCAGCGTGCTTTTTAGTCATATCGATAATTTCTTTTCTGCCGTGGATAGTGGCATTAGTGATGCCCTTTATATCGTCGGGACGGATGTTGTATTCATAGTTACCGCCACCTACCCAGGTTTTAAGTGCAGGAAGCTTTACAAAGCCTGCCTGTCCGCCTGACATTGTGATATTATATTTTTCAAGAAGCTGATGATACTCCGTCTTCTGCTGTTCGCTTTCAACACCGTTATTGTGAGGAGGATAGCCTACAACGACGCTTTCCATGCTCATTGACTGCATAACGCCCGTCTCCGGCTCGCCACAGTCGTATCGGCAACCGCACATATCGGCAAGGTTTCCGTTACCGGTAGAATCTATGTATATTTTTCCCTTTACGGAGAAGTTGCCGCCGTCGGAAGAGATAAGAAGGCTTTCAATCTTTCCGCCTGCCGTATTGACCGCACAGAGACGACTGTAGTAAAAAAGCTCTATTCCCAGAGATGTACACATCTCATCAAAATAGTATTTTGCACCCTCGATGTCAAGGAGAAAGCCGGGGCGTTTCTTGCCGTTTTCGTCAACTCTCTCGCCTGCTCTGGGGCAAGTCCACCCTTTAGAATCAAGATATGAAAGCATTTCCTTTACGATACCGCCCTTATTGGCGCCATCAATAAAGTGAGGAACAATTCCCTGAGTCATAATACCGCCTAAGTATCCGCCTTTCTCGATAAGGGCGACTTTCATACCCTCTCTTGCGGCACTTACTGCAGAGGCAAAGCCTGCAATACCACCGCCACATACCACAACGTCATATTCACCGAAAAGCGGTGCTGAAATCTGAAATGTTTTATTACTCATTTTGATTCCCTTCCTTTCCTTCGACTTCATTATAC
>CAYPKQ010000299.1:1755-2189 GCA_964411355.1 uncultured Lachnospiraceae bacterium | reverse complement strand
ACAACACTAATACAACATACTGCTCACTGCTCGATTCCTCCAAGTTTTTACTCCTGCAAGGAAGTCTGAAAAGCCCTGTATTTACGCGGATTTTACGGATTTTTCGGACAAAAAACAACACGGTGGAATAAGTGTTACAATTTGCTCCTAAGGGCTAGTTATGGGTTCGATTCCCGTTGGGAGTGCTTTAAAGGGGCTGTCTCAAATTGAATTTTTGAGATAGAAACATATACAAAAACAACAAAAAATCAAGAGCTGGTATGGAAATACCGCGAAAGTCGCGCATAAAGATAACGAACAACTTGCTTCCAAAAAACGTTATCACAACACAAAAGCCGACAACGTATGCTGCCGGCTTTTTGGCATCCCCGGCGGGAATCGACCGCTTCTTCGGCTTTGCCGAAGAAGCTATCTTTTATCGAGCAAGCCCGACA
>CAYPKQ010000299.1:0-1745 GCA_964411355.1 uncultured Lachnospiraceae bacterium | reverse complement strand
CCGGTCTGTTTTCTGAACGCCGATTGCCCTCACGGGTTCGATTCCTGAAATGGCAAAAGCAAAAGGGGCTGTCTCATAGCATTAACAAAATATGAACGCTATGTGCAACTCTAACAAAAAGATTAAGGGCATTCAAGCCCAGATCATATATTTCTCCAAAATCATCGTCATCGATCACTCGACTGAGTTTGGCGATCTGCTGCTCTAAGCTTTGTATTTCATTATGCATCTGCTTTGCTTCAACTACCTCTTTTTCATATAAAGGATTGATCAAGAAGCCATTAAGATAACTTTCTGGAAATTGAAATTTTGCTGTTCTTTCAGCAAATTGAACAATAACGCATTTCTCCGTGAACTCAATAACGCTGCATTCTTTTCGTATTGCTCCGAGCCCCTTGTGCAAAACAATATCGTTCGTATTTTTCAAACCGGATAAAAGTAGATTCATATTGCTTTTCAATGTTTCACAACGATATTTTAGAGCTGTAAGTATTTCCAACGCCTCCTGCTGAACATGTTTATACGGCTCATGCAAAATTATACCTACAATAAAGAAGTCTGTGGTTTCACCATACATGTTTTTTTCTTCCCAATCTCCACCACCGAGCCACTCGCAGCCATAATCCATTCTGTTGTACGATGTTTGTGCTCTCAAACAGATTTCCATTGGCAATTGTATAAACACATCTTTTTCCCACTTTTGGCAGGCGATTTTTATACTGTATGAAATCGAATCTTGGGGATAATTGCGGTCCAAATAAATATGATGGTGTTTCATCTGTCGCAGTTCCGTCATTGTTGGGTCGTGCTCGCATAGTGGAGCTTCATTATTCAAACGATCTTTTGCTACTATTAACGAAACCTGCATTCTTCCGGTATTATCATATACCGAAAATCCTCTATCGTGCGAATCGGTGACGCCAAACCAATTTTTTAGCTCCATAAATTCATAATCGCCATCTACAAATTCATCCATTAGATCGATTGATTTCTCTATATAGGAAACAACCAAGCAATTATCGCTGTTAATTACCATGTTCATATCTCCTTGGTTATATCGTTTGAGTTTTATTCGCTTTGCGCCATTCCTTCTTCTGCTCATGCTGGCGCCAGAAATCATGCTCCTGTTGTCGTTCAAAAGAAGTGCATTGTTTTTTTTAGCACCCGTGTCTTTTCATCGTTTTTACTGTCATAGCAGCGCAATGATAGTGACAGTAACCAACCATTTTTCTTGAATCTATAACGCTCCCGTATAATCCGTTAATCTTTGTGCTATCTTCCATCACACGCAATTCCTTTCTACAACATCATAGAAGAAACGTTTTTTCTCTGCTTCGGTCAAACGCTCATACCCGAATGCCAAGATGCGTGTTTTAATTTCATTCTGTGTTTTCTTGCCAAGATTACGGATTCGTAAAAACCTATCATCCGCTATCAAATCGATAATTTCACCAATTGTGAATACGCCGGCTCTTTTTAGAGAGTTGTTGGCTCTTTGCGAAAAATCAATATCATCGATACTAATACCATATGTCTTCCGGCTGAACGGAACACTAACTTTAATACATTTCCCAAACACCCCATACAGCGCGGAGATAATTCCGTTTTCGTTTGCTGATTTCAAAAGCTCGTTAACTGCTTCGTACTTCTTCATTTGCATGCGCTCCTAATCGTTTCATTTTTCGGGAAGAATGGAGCCTTTGATCACATCGAGTACCGAATGTGCATTGATAGAAAGAATGCCG
>CAYPKQ010000298.1:0-2190 GCA_964411355.1 uncultured Lachnospiraceae bacterium | reverse complement strand
AGCCATGTGATTGATACCGGCAATAAGCTCGCGTCGACCGTCAAGCTTATCCTCCATTCCAAGCTGTTTCAAAAGTGAATCTGAGCAGGTCTGAACGCTATGGCAAAGACCTATGGTATTAATGCCTGTATATCTCTGCATATAGCCGGAGAGCATTGCCATGGGGTTTGTATAGTTGAGGAAAAGCGCATCGGGGCAGACCTCTGCCATATCTTCGGCAAAATCCTCAAGAACGGGGATGGTACGCAGTGCGCGCATGATACCGCCGATTCCGAGGGTGTCACCGATAGTCTGGCGAAGCCCGAATCTCTTGGGCACTTCAAAATCCGTGATTGTGCAAGGGTCATAAAGACCTACTTGAATTGCGTTGACAACGAAGGATGCTCCTCGGAGCGCATTTTTTCTGTTTTCAACTCCCGGGTGGCAGGTGATTTTTGCCTTGCCGCCGTTAATAGTGTTATTGATGGCATTTAGCATAAGCTCGCTTTCGCAAAGTCTGTTTCCGTCAATATCATAAAGGGCGAATTCCGCATCTCGGAGCGATTCTGTGCACATACAGTCACCAATAACGTTTTTTGCAAAAACAGTGCTTCCCGCACCCATGAAAGTGATTTTCATAGTAAAAAACCTCCAAAAAATTTTCTGATTTTATTTTATCACAAAAAATTCAAAAAATCTATTGCATTATGTGGGGTTTATTTGTTATAATGTTAGAAAAGACGGAAAGAGGGCTTATTTTATGAGCGAGTTTATGTATAACGGATTCGGTGAGGAAAAATATACGATAGTTCCGATGTTTTGCGGAAGGGAAGAATGCTTGCCACGACATAGGTACGGTCCTAATGTTAGACAAAGCTACCTCATTCATTATGTTGAATCGGGAAAGGGAAGATTTTGGGTGGATGATAAGGTGTATGATCTGAAAAAGGGCGAAATGTTTTTTATAAGCCCGGGTGAGGTGACAACATATGAAGCGGATGAGAAAGATCCGTGGGTCTATAAATGGATCGGCTTTGAATGTAATTTTGATGTCAGTGATATTTTTTGTGAAAATGTTGTTTTTTCGGAAAGATGCGAGTATGTCTTTGACAAGATACTCGAAAGTGAAAAATACGGTGACAATGCGGAGCTTTATTCTGCTGGAAAGATTTGCGAGCTTCTTGCACTTCTCAGGTATAAGTTGTCATCTCCCCACAAAAGGGAACAGAATTATGCGCAGAGGGCGAAAAACTATATTGAGGCAAATTACTATAAGGACATAACGGTTGAGGGAATCGCCTCCGAGCTTGGGCTTGACCGCAGCTATCTTTCAAGCGTTTTCAAGGAGCAGACTGGAGTTTCGCCGAAAGAATATATAGTGAGTTATAGGCTTGCAAATGCCGCAGAGCTTATGACTTCATATGATTTTTCGCCAAAGCAGGCGGCAATTTCCTGCGGTTATCTTGATATCTTCAATTTTTCAAAAATGTTTAAGAAAAAGTACGGTATTTCACCAAGGGAATATAAGAACAAAAATTGATTTTGATTATAGGGACTTCCAAATACTCTGCGTGCGGCGAGCGAAGAGAGATTTTTTCGTCATTCGGCATAAAAATTCGTGCGCAAAGTTGACCCTCTGCGAAGAATTTTTGTGCCGAATGACGGGAAAAGATCTGCCGATTCGCTGTGCGGAGAGTTTTTAGAAATCTCCTATAGTTTTATCTCTGCTGTGCCGTTTTCATTATAAACTATTCTGTCGCCGCTGTTGCAAATGCTGTCCTGATAAGCAAGAAATTCATCTTTTGAAGCAAATTTAGGCTTGAAATCTGCTATTATCTTTTTTGCTCTTTCTGCGCCGTTTTCGAGAAGCAGAGTGAGCATTGCCACCTGCCATTTTGCGTTTGTTACGCAGGCAGAGGCGGGATCGACGATCCTATAATTATTTCCGTGGCTTTTTCCTTCTGCTCCTGCTGCATATGGGTGAATAACCGGCATAATTGCCGAAAGATCTCCCATATCGGTGCTTCCGGTTCCGGTTGCATCGTTAAAGCTGAATTTGATATTCGGGTCTGTCATCTCCATTGCATCCCGTGCAAGCTCCACCATGCCCATATCGTTTTCGAGGGGCGCATATCCGGGCATATCAATGATCTCTATATTTGCGCCCATGGAAAGTGCAGCTCCTATAAGCGCACGGTTGACCTTTTTGTT
>CAYPKQ010000297.1:0-2199 GCA_964411355.1 uncultured Lachnospiraceae bacterium | reverse complement strand
GGGTGCCAAAACGTCGATCAATCTCTTGTGAGTTCTGAGTTCGAACTGCTCACGGCTGTCCTTATACTTGTGAACTGCTCTGAGGATTGTAACGACTTCCTTCTTTGTGGGGAGCGGGATAGGTCCTGAAACCTTAGCTCCTGTTCTCTTGGCCGTCTCAACGATCTTTTCGGCACTCTGGTCGATAAGATTGTGATCGTAAGCCTTAAGTCTGATTCTGATCTTCTCAGCTGCCATGCTGTACCCTCCTTCAAAATTTACTTTTGATTTTTCCGCTGTGCCGGGCGTTTCGCACAGCTAAATAATAAAACCCGAACCTTAATTTTTGCTTTCACAAAGATGCGGTTTCGGGGCATAAACACAACGCAATCCGAGCCCACCAGCATACTGAGCCCGTAAATCTTGCTGTATTCAATTGAAAGTGTGACCTTCCGCCCTGTTTTGAAAACCGGACAATCTCCTCCGAAATTTCCAGTCACCTGATAAATCAGTGCTGCTACCTCCGGAATCATCGTATGTCTTTGTCACGCTCGAATATTATACTATAACCTTGCAACCAATGTCAAGTACTTTTTCAAAATTTTTTCAATTTTTTTCAAACCTCAAAATCGTTGCATTTTTACAATAAAACACATATATATTATATAATAAGGAAGCTTTTCTGTCAAGAAGCAAAATTTAAAGACAAAGACAGGGGGACGGGTTTTCCTCCTGTCTTTCCACAAAAAGTTACCAAATAACGTACGTCCCCAAATGGCTCATTCAAATTTGTTCTCTATTGGTGGTGACCATTCTATATTGATTACTCTGACACGATATTTTTCCCATGCCTCTTCTTTTGTAATGGTACGATCAATATCCCCTTGCTTATATCCTAAATATCTGTCGTCTTTCATATAACTCTCTTGTTCTTCCTGGCTTTCTTTAAACTCGCCCATATAGAATTCAGGCAATCCTGGAGAGGCTTCATAAATTTCAAAAGGGGTATTATTTGTTGTCGCTCGTAACAGAACTATGTGCTCATTCCCGCTTTTAAGTTTTCCGCTCCATTTGCGTCTTTTTCCGCCTGTGCCTAAATGTTCTATTCCTTCATATTGGCATACAACTACATCTTCATAAACTTTAATCTCATTGTTTATTTCATATGTAATACTAAAAGGAAACTCACCATATGTTATTTGCGGTTCAGTTGGTTCCGGCATAAGTATAGCAAATGCACCAGAAAGAACAAATACATAAAACAATAAAAACAGAATAAATATAATGGTGCCAATTGTACACAATACTAATAATAATTTCTTCATATTTTCTACCACCTCAATCCCCAAGCGTCCCTAAAGGCATTCATATAAGAGCCATTTGGGGACGTCCCCAAATGTGCATACGTCCCCAAATGTGCAAATGTGACGCCCCTAAAATATCAACTGCTCAAGTGGCTCCTCGGCAAGTCTCGTAATAATACCAATCATCACCCAAATCAATTATTGTATTTCCGTATGGATGACTTGTTGGCTTTCCCTTAACGCAATAGAGTATCCCTGCAACATTTCCGGTAGACGCCTGCTTGCAAAAATCTATATATTCATAGTCAATCCCATCATCATATTGTATGCACTTAAAGTTTAGTTCTTTGAGTACATAGTTTATGGAGGGCTCCCTTTCTGCAGTTTTTTTCATGCTGTTCAATTGGTTATAATACTCTTTGCGTCTGATACTCAAATAAATGTTGTCATTTATAATGCATGTTTTCCACCCGGCACCTACACTTCCGTTTTCGCGTATACCCCAGTCATATCTAAAACCAGACATGCTATTTTTTATGTTTGAGAAATGCTCTTTATTTTTTTTAAAAATTTCAATAATTTCATCATCGGGCAACATTTTCTGCATCTCTATGAATTGAGTAATCCAATGCCACGAAATAGTCACTAAAGAAACAACTATTACACTTATAAGTATAATTGCCATAAACTTTTTCATAAAACGATTGCCTCCCTTGCCTTAAAAATCTGCGCCATAGGGACGTGCCTAAATTTGCACATTGTAATTTAGTTTATGGCAAAAATGTGTAAAAACCGGCACGTCCCCAAATAAACCTTGTTTCGTCTGTTGTGAAACTTATGTATATTTATTTTGTTTTTTGCAATCGAGTAGGTGGCTAACCATTAATTGATTAGCCGACCTCTCACACCACCGTGC
>CAYPKQ010000296.1:0-2223 GCA_964411355.1 uncultured Lachnospiraceae bacterium | reverse complement strand
AAAAGGAGATTTATATATGAAAGCAACAGGAATAGTTAGAAGAATCGACGACCTTGGACGTGTCGTAATCCCCAAGGAGATCCGCCGCACAATGCGTATCCGCGAGGGCGACCCTTTGGAGATCTACACAGACAGGGAAGGGGAAGTTATCTTTAAGAAGTATTCGCCCATTGGTGAGCTTGCGTCATTTGCCGCACAATATGCGGAAACTCTTTATAAGACCTGCTCTCTGTCTGTTGTTATTTGCGACAGAGATGCAGTTATTGCATGTGCAGGCGTACCGAAAAAGGAATACGCCGATCACAGGTTATCTTCCGAGCTTGAAAACATTATCGAGGGCAGAAATCTTTATGTTTGGCATGAGGGAAATGAAAAAATTGCCGTTACCACTGATGGAAGTGCACATTTTGTCAGTTGCGCTATGCCCATTATGAGTGAGGGAGACATAATCGGATGTGTTGCATCTCTTTGCCCAATGAACGGCGAAAGAGGCGCGGAGCAGACTGCAAGTGATATCGAAAGCAAGCTTGTTCTGACGGCGGCAGGATTCCTCGGCAAGCAGCTTGAGGGTTGAAAATGCATTTTTGAAATCAAGAAAAGAACCTACTCTTAATTTGAATTGCCCCCTGTCAAGCAGACGGGGGGCAATTTAGCATAATGCATTTTTTTGTTATAGTTTTGACAAATATTGACAAAATTATTTTTTGTGATAATAGTAGGCACAAAATAAACGAATATATACTGCTAAAGTGTTTGTTTTAGTTATTGAAAATGATACTTTTTACACTTTTGACGGTACATATGGTTACTATGGAGGACTTTTATGATAGGCTCTGATGCTTATTGGGAGACAAAAGGTAAATATGACCTTATAGTTATAGGTGCAGGACCTGCCGGTATAGGTGCTTCGATCGCCGCCGCAAGGCGCGGAATGAAGGTTGCGCTTGTCGAAAGCTATGGTTTTGCGGGCGGTGTTGCAACACAAAGCTGTTGCCCGATCTTTTACGGATTTGAAGTTGAAGGAAAACAGACCACAGGCGGTCTTTCGGACGAGTTTGTCAGAAGAATGGATAAAAGAGGCGCAGCCTCGCTCTGCATAGGAAAGGGTAACACGCCCGATTATAAAGCCATTGATGACAGAGAGCTTAATGCTAAGGTTTCTTTTGACGGTGAAGCAATGAAGCCGGAATATAACAGAATGCTCCTTGAAGCGGGAGTTGAGTGTATTTTTTATACTCAGCTTACAGATGTGCTTACGAAAAACGGAAGCATAAAGGCGGTTCTTCTCTCGGGCTTTGAAGGAACATATCTTCTTGAAGCCGATAGCTTTATTGATACAACGGGAAATGCACAGCTTGCATTCCTTGCAAGTCCGGATGCTGTAAATATTTGCCCGCCTGAGCTGGGAATGCATAATTCCATGTTTTTCATAGTTGACGGGGTAAAGGATTTTGACATAGATGAAGCAAAACGCATCTATTCGGAGGATTATAAGGCCGGAAATATTCCAGAGCTTGTCTGGGAGCATTTCGGGACTGCAAAATTGCTTAAAAAAGGTGCTGTTCAGATAGCTGTCTGCTTTGAGATAGGCGATGGTGCCGATTCCCGTGATATGACTCGAATGGATATGGTAATGCGAGAGAGGGTATTTGAGGTCGTTAACTATATGAAACGTAAAATTCCCGGTTTTGAGGAATGTTACCTTTCAACTACCTCTATAAAGGTTGGCGTAAGAGTCAGCAGAAATATTGTAAGTAGCTTTGATGTTTGTGAAGAAAGCCTTTTTTCGGATGAATATTATCATCCCGTTGCCCTTTGCCGTCGCTCTTACGGAATGCATAGTAACAAAAAGGGCGGTTTGGCTTCGTCCTTCGCAAAAAATTTAAGCGGCATAGGTTCTGTTCCAATGGGAGCTCTGATTTCTGCAAAATTCAGTAATCTGCTTGCAGCCGGAAGGTGTATCGGTTCTTCTCCTGAGCTTGTTGGTGCTTTCAGAATGATGAATACCTGCATGACCACGGGGGAAGCGGCGGGGCTTATGGCTTTTTCTGCAAAACAGAATGGAAAGAAGGTCAGTGAGGTTCAATATTCCGAGCTTTTGCCACTTCTTAAAGAGAATAATTTTATATTATAATATGAAAAGGGGTTCATGAAGCCCCTTTTCTTTATAAACAGTAATTTATCGAACAGGCGATAACGAATTTTTGTAGGGGACGGCGACCT
>CAYPKQ010000295.1:0-2227 GCA_964411355.1 uncultured Lachnospiraceae bacterium | reverse complement strand
ACCCAGAGCTATACCACTGCTCTTTAGAACATTTCTGCTTCTCATCGTTTCAAGCATCATTTTCGCCATTTCGATGTTATTATGCTCGAAAATTCGGTAATCTCCCGCAATATCACCAATTGTGACCTCAAGCACTACGCAATCGTAGCTTTTCTGACTCATCGCACGCCATGTTTCATATGGCAACCAAGCTGAATCACAGCCGTAAAAGAGATTCTTTTCTCCGTCACTTATTCCATAAACAAGCGGCAACTCTCCAAACGAAATAACCGAATGGTTGGCAAAAAATGCATTTACCTTATAAGCTCCAACTGCATATTCACCGCCCACACTCATAACCGTATAGTTATCTGTGACGGTACAAACCTTATGAGAAGCAGCTTCACCGCACCAAACATGGACATTTCCGTGCTTTACAAGTGCTTCAAGAGAATATGCATTAAAATGATCTCCGTGCGAATGAGTTATAAGCACATTTTTAACCGAATCCAAAAGAGCTTGAAGCCCCTCTTTCTGACAAAAATCAAATATATGAGGACCCGGATCTATCAGCAGATCATCGCCAACAAGAAGACTTGAAAATCTGCGGAAAAATTCCCCATCCGCACGTTCTTCAATATTCCAATCTGCCGCGCCTGTACCAAGAAATCTGATCTTCATTTTAACCTTCAAAAACTACCTTTTTATAGCTCTTTTTACCGCGTCTTACAACTATTCCCTCACCGATATCGGAAGGAGTATATGTTTTCTTCATATCGGTAATCTTTTCACCGTCAACGCTGACGCCGCCCTGCTCAACAGCTCTTCTCGCCTCGCTCTTTGAGGGAACAAGACCTGACTTTACAAGAACAGTGAGGATATCTATGCAACCGTCTGTAAGATCATCTGCTGTGAGCTTTTCTGTAGGCATATCTGCAGAAGCACCTGCGCTGAAAAGTGCTCTTGCGCTTGCCTGAGCCTTTTCTGCCTCCTCCTCGCCGTGAACCATCTTTGTAAGCTCATATGCGAGAATTTCTTTTGCAGTATTGAGCCGGCTTCCCTCCCAAGCATCCATTTCATTAATCTGCTCGATGGGAAGGAATGTGAGCATACGGATACACTTAAGAACATCCGCATCGCCAACGTTTCTCCAATATTGATAGAAATCAAAGGGAGAAGTCTTATTAGGATCTAGCCAAACGGCATTGCCCGCAGTTTTACCCATCTTCTTGCCCTGGGAGTCGGTGAGAAGGGTTATAGTCATCGCATGAGCATCCTTGCCAAGCTTTCTTCTTATAAGCTCAGTACCGCCAAGCATATTTGACCACTGGTCATCGCCGCCGAACTGCATATTACAGCCAAAGGTCTTATAGAGATGATAGAAGTCATAAGACTGCATGATCATATAGTTGAATTCAAGGAAAGAAAGACCCTTTTCCATTCTCTGCTTATAGCACTCTGCTCTGAGCATATTATTTACAGAGAAGCAAGCACCGACCTCGCGGAGAAGGTCAACATAGTTAAGAGAAAGAAGCCAATCTGCATTATTTATCATCATAGCCTTTCCCTCGGAAAAATCGATGAATTTCTCCATCTGACGCTTAAAGCAATCCGCATTATGCTGAATATCCTCAAGGGTAAGCATTTTTCTCATATCGGTTCTACCAGACGGGTCACCAATCATGGTAGTTCCGCCGCCGATAAGGGCAATAGGCTTATTACCTGCCATTTGAAGTCTCTTCATGAGGGTGAGAGCCATAAAATGACCTGCTGTAAGGCTATCTGCTGTGCAGTCAAATCCGATATAGAATGTCGCCTTGCCTTCATTTATCATTTTTCTGATTTCTTCTTCATTAGTCACCTGGGCAATAAGACCTCTGGCAACCAGCTCTTCATAGATCTGCATTTAAAATTCGCTCCTTTTAGAACATTATATCATAATGTAAATATTATAAACCATAATGAAGGATTTGTCAATAGAAAGCCGCAAAAAGTCGGGAATTATTAGGGAGAATCGCATTCCCGATATTAATTTTTAACATATGATTGTTGGATATTTCACCACAGAGTGATACCGCCACCGTCTCCATCCGTCATCCTGATAGGCGCAAAGGAATGCGAGCAAGCTCGCCGTCGAGTTTAGACGGCGGCTAAACACCGCCGTCCAAATATCGCAGTAATTTACTGTATAGTGCCTCATGCCGGCTGGGCAGTCACTTTGGCACGCCCCAAAGTGACCAAAACGCTC
>CAYPKQ010000294.1:0-2233 GCA_964411355.1 uncultured Lachnospiraceae bacterium | reverse complement strand
GACCTTTTTTAAAAGGTCGCAGGGTCAAGTGCCTGTGCGCTTGTCGCCACCGCAGAGGCGAAACTCCCTCCCGCTAAATTACTGTACCATGAAATAGGTGAAAAAATGGATAAAGAAATTCTTAAAGAAAAATTTATTGAAATTTACAGATCAAAAATAACGAGAGAAGGTTCGGAAAAGCTGCTTGACTATCTGACCTCGCCCTCATGTGATTTTTTTGATGCGCCCGCCAGCACCCGATATCACGGCTCATATCCCGGCGGACTTCTTGAACATTCGCTGAATGTTTACGAATGTCTCCTTGACTACATGGCAAGACCGAGGGTAAAGGAAAAATACGGCATGAATTACAGCGAGGAGACTCTTGCAATTGCCGCTCTTCTCCATGATATCTGTAAGACAAATTTTTACAAGCTTGGAACAAGAAATGTAAAAGAGGACGGAGTTTGGAAGACCGTGCCTTCATATTCTATCGAGGATAAGCTGCCTTATGGACACGGAGAAAAGTCGGTCTATATAATTTCGGGCTATATGCGCCTTACCCGTGACGAAGCCTTTGCAATACGCTATCATATGGGCTTTGCAGGAGCGGGTCCGGATGAAAAAATGAATGTCGGAAGCGCATTTGAAATGTTCCCATTGGCATTCGCACTTTCTACCGCCGACATGGAAGCAACATACTTTATTGAAGGAAAAGAAGAATAAGACGATAGGAGAAAGATAAGTTTGACAATATTGGTAGGAAGAACAAAAATTTGGCTACTGTTGTTTCAACCTTGGGAATAGGATTGTCGTGCATTTTGGGAATCGCCATGGTTGCGTACAATTTCAATATTTTCTTCGCTTTTATAACAGCTTTGGCGGGAGTTCTTCTTTCATGGCTTGGCAGTTTTTTCTATATGGCTTTGGAGAGCTTATTGATTCTAATTGCGAGATAAAAGAGCAAAACGCAAAGATTATAACGAATCTTGAAAAACTAAATTCTTCGATTAAATCCGATAGCACAAAGGACGCACTATAGCTCTGCGCAAATTGCAGAAAAACGGGACCATTTGAGGATAAATGTCCCGATTGCGCCTCTACATCAAAAATATTTAATACCGAAAACTGAAAGGAAAATAAAATGTACCTCATATCTCCAAGTAAAAAGCAATATAAGGCAAATATTCATTGCCACAGCACTTTTTCCGATGGCAAAAAGACTCCGGAGCAGCTTAAGGAAATGTACAAGAGACATGGATATTCAATTCTCTGTATTTCCGACCACGAATATCCGAAAAAGCACACAGAGCTTACCGATGATGAGTTCATTTTGCTCACAGGCTATGAAAGCTACATAAGACCTACCCACAAATATGATGCCTACAACAGCGAGATACACATCAATTTCATAGCGAAAGACCCTGAAAACACCGCAATGGTCTGCTATGATGAAAGATACATCAAATATGCCCCCGAAGAGGTATTCAAAAAGTTCGACAGGGTAGGCGAGGAAAATGCGAGAGTTTATTCTCCCGAGTATATCAATTATATGCTGAAGGTAGCAGGGAAAAACGGCTTTATTGCAACCTATAATCATCCCTTCTGGTCGATGGAGGATGAGGCAACAATTCTTGCCTATGACGGCTTCTGTAGCATGGAGATGTGCAATTATTCAAGCTACACGAGCAATCATGCAGAATATAATGCAGGCATTTATGATAAGCTTCTTTGTGCCGGAAAACGAATTGCTTGCCACAGCGCAGATGATAACCATAATGGTAGAGAAGAGGGCACACCGGGTTGTGATTCCTTTGGCGGATTCGCAATGATAATGCCCGAGAGCTTTGAATACGGCGCAATTGTTGATGCTATCGAAAAGGGTGAAATGTATTCCTCAATGGGACCCACTTTTACAGAAGTTTCAATTGAGGGAAATAAGGTTCATATAGAGTGTTCTCCCGTTAAGCACATCGCTGCATTTACCGGAAGCAAAACAACGAGACGTGCCCATGCACCAATTGACGGCTTTATCACAAGCGCAGATTTTGAGCTTGATGACAGAGCAAAATATCTCCGTGTTTCAATTACAGACGGTGAAGGAAAACACGCGGACACTCGCGGTTACTTCCGCGACGAGCTTGAATTTTGACGAATATTTTAGCCGAGCTGATTTCCGTACCTTGGCTTTTTTGTGGTGTAAACAGTAATTTAGCGAACTGTAGGATACCGATTAAAAAATGAGCTGATCTGT
>CAYPKQ010000293.1:0-2286 GCA_964411355.1 uncultured Lachnospiraceae bacterium | reverse complement strand
AGGTGAGCGAGCATGGAAGGCTTTGTGAGGTCATTGATAGCTACGATTTCGTAACCCTCTGCACCGAACATCTGTCTGAAAGCAAGACGACCGATACGACCGAAACCATTAATAGCAACTTTAACTGACATTTTTGGAATCCTCCGTTTTATATAAAAAATTTTTTGACTTTCTTTGCGGAAAGCATTTTTCCACATATATATTGTAACTCAAATTTCGAAAATATACAAGAGCTTTGGCAAAATTTTATCATTTTTGTAAAATATATCAAAAATCTCACCCAAAAGGAGCAAATATCCGTCGCTTTTGCGAAGAAAAATTGCTCTTTTTCATTTAAAAGGGCTTCTTTTGCTGTTTGCACCAGATCTTCATTATGAGTCTGTGGGGCAGGAGCTTTGTGAAGAACACCTGTGCTCTTACGGGAAAACCGCAAATTGAGAGATCCTTGCCCTTTTTCATATCTCGAAGCGCACGCACCACAACCTCGTCGGCTTCATAATATCTGTTGTAATAGACGATGGTGTCGTCAATTACGGCGTGATCGAAGAATTCTGTTTTTACCCATCCGGGGGAAACCGCCAGAACCTTTATACCTCTGGTCACAAGCTCAACATTAAGTGCTCTTGAGAAGCTGAGCACAAAGGCCTTTGTGGCACCGTAAACATTTATATAAGGAACGGGCTGGAATGAGGAAAGGGAATCTATTTCATAGATCTGTGAGCCTTTTGTCATATATGGGATAGTCTCATATGTAACAGCAACGAGAGCCTTGACATTAAGGTCAACCATCTCGAGCTGTGTATCAAGGGGCATTTCGGTAAATGTTCCGAATCTTCCAAAGCCCGCACCGCAAACAAGAACATCGACCCGGGGTTTTTCTTCTTCAAGCAGTCTCTTGTATTCCTCATAGGATTTGGGATCGAGAAGGTCGATAGAGATACATTTCGCCTCTGCCTTAAGCTCCTTTGCAAGCTCCTGTAGCTTGTCAAGGCGACGGGCAATGAGCCAAATCTGGTCGAAATCTTTAGAAGCATCAAGATGCTTTGCAAAGCTACGTCCCATGCCGGAGGATGCGCCTGTGATTATAGCAATTTTTTTCATGATGACTGAAATCCTTTCATTGATATGATATAATTCTACCTTTAAAAAGCCGTTCTGTCAATAAAAAACGAAAATTTTTGCGTTCGAAACAAAAAATTCACAAATAAATCATTAAATATACTTTTATTTTTGATGAATGCACGATATAATATGGTATGCAAAACCATATTAAGGAGTTTTTTCGACATGAACAACAAAAAAACTATCATGATCCCCAAATATACAAGAGGGGAAGAGATATTCAATATGACCAGCCACATCGTCGGAGGGGGATTTGGCGTTGTTGTAACGGTGCTTTGCGTTATTTTTGCCGCACTTCACAGAAATGTGTGGGGAGTTGTGGCAAGCAGTATTTACGGGGCCACGATGATAATTCTCTATACAATGTCAAGCATTTATCATGGTCTGCGTCCATCTCTTACGGCAAAAAAGGTATTCCGTGTTATTGACCATTGCTCAATTTATCTTCTTATTGCGGGAACGTACACTCCAATCGTGCTTTGCTCCATAAGAGAAGCCGCACCCGTCACCGCATGGGTGATTTTCGGAGTAGTCTGGGGAATGGCGGTGCTGGGAATAAGCCTCACTGCCACAAATCTTGAAAAGAACAAAATCTTTGCGATGATCTGTTATCTCGTTATGGGTTGGTGTGTTGTTTTTTCATGGAAAACAGCAACTGCCGCCATCGGAAGCGCAGGAACGATTTTCCTTCTTCTCGGTGGAATCGCATATACTGTTGGTGCGGTAATTTACGGTTTTGGCAGCAAGATGAGATATATGCATTCTGTTTTTCATATTTTCTGTGTTCTCGGCTCTCTGCTTCAGTTCTTCTGCATATTCTTTTATGTAATATGATTTGTTGAAGGAATCCAAGGATAAATCGGGACTCCCGGCTCGTCATCTCGACAGGCGCAAAGGAAGGCGAGCAAGCTCGCCGTCGAGTTTGGACGGCGGCTAAACACCGCCGTTTGCTTCGCAAAACACCAAGCATCGCAGTTACTTACTGTTTAGCGCCTAATGCCGGCGGGGCAGTCACTTTGGCACGCCCCAAAGTGACCAAAACGCTCCCAAGGCTTTCCCCCTTGGGGATCTCCCTTTAAGTCATGACCAACGCAGCCAAAAAACTTGCTTGAACAAGTTTTTTGCTCTGCTGTAAGTGCTATGATTTACCCACTTGCGCCGAAA
>CAYPKQ010000292.1:523-2305 GCA_964411355.1 uncultured Lachnospiraceae bacterium | reverse complement strand
TACAACCAATTGGGAATTGTGCGATTTTTCATTCAATTATCCGTCCCATCCTGAAATAGAAATTCCACGTCCTGAAGCACTTGAAGATATGCTCAGAATTTCAAGAATTCTTGCGAAAAACATTCCGTATGCACGAACAGATTTTTATTCTGTAAACGGCAAGCTTTATTTTGGTGAAATAACCTTTTTCCCTGCTTCGGGATACGGTAAGTTTTCACCCGACAAGTACGACAGAATATTCGGTGATATGATTACTTTGCCCGAAAAGAGAAAACAAAAGTAAAAAGGATTTATTTATGAGCGAGAAGATTAAAGTTTTGTGGGTAACGAATGCATTTGGTTGTGGCGGAGCAGAACGGCAAATGCTCTATATGTACGATATTTTGAGCAAAATGAGCAACATGGACATAACAATTCTTTATTACGCAAAGGTTGGCGATGAGCTGAATATCGACGGTGTTAAAACGGTATTTATAGATAAAAGCAAAGTCGGAAAGCTTAACACAGTTAAAGCTATTGCAAAATATATTAAAGAAAACGATATACAGATAATGCATGCGTTTGGAGGAAGCTCTGCCAATATTTACGGAAGATTCGGAGCGATGTTCACTAAGGCTATACCCGTTGGGGCGATGCTTGGTAAAAAGCACTTTGTAAGAAAAGGAATCGCTATTATAAATTCCTTTTTAAACCTTTTCGGTAATTGGTGGACCGTAAACAATATTGCGCTTACTCCCATTTTAAAAAAGGACCTTGCATTTGTTTCGCAAAACAAAATAAAACTTCTTCATAACGGTTTTATTCCTGCAGAACAAATAAATTATCAAAAAGACATTACCACAGAGTTTGACGAGGACAAAGGAAGCAATTTTGTGTTTTCTGTGGTTGGACGCTTGCAACCGGTTAAAAATTACGGTCTCTTTTTGAGGGCGGCAAAAGAAATAATCCAAAAGCACGATAACGTGCGGTTTTGGGTAATTGGCAACGGGGAAGAATATGGAAATCTTACCTCTCTTGCCGATGAACTTGGCATTAAAGACTCGGTGCGCTTTTGGGGATACAGGACTGATATTGATACGGCACTGTCCCGATGCGATGCCTTTGTGCAGACCAGCTTTACCGAAGGGTCACCTAACACTATTGCAGAAGCAATGCGTGCGGGGAAGCCTATCATTTCTACTGACAGCACCGACTTGTCTGAAATGATAGAAGATGACAAAAACGGTTATGTAACCGAAAACGACAATCTTGAAGACCTTGTGAAAGCAATGGAAAAAGTCCTTAATAAAACGTCGGACGAGTATTCGTCAATGTGTATTCGTTCTACTGAGCTGTTTGAAGAAAACTTTTTGGATAAACGTGTTGCCACAGAATTCAATAAGTTTTATAACGAAATAATCAAAGGGGTAAAATGATGCACGACATTCCGATTTTGATGTTACATACGATAAATGATGAGCCACACCTCAATCCTCTCGGCGAGCTTTCGGTTTCATCAAAAGGATTTGATGCTTATCTCAAGGTGTTCAAAAAATGGAAATATCAAATGATTTCCATGGACGACCTGATAAATAAGAATTACGACCAGAATAAGCCTTACGTTGTGCTGACCTTTGACGACGGATATAAGGACAACCTGACGGTTGCACTTCCTGTCCTGAAAAAATATAATGCGAGAGCTACCATCTTTGTAAATCCCGCTTATATCAGCGATAAAACTGACGATAACAGTGATTGGGGATTTATGACCTTGGATGAAGTAAAGCAGGCATCGGAGACTGG
>CAYPKQ010000292.1:0-513 GCA_964411355.1 uncultured Lachnospiraceae bacterium | reverse complement strand
CCACGAGTTTATATTCAAATCCGATAAGGTTATTGATTATTATACTCCCGACAAATTCAATAAATACTATTGGTTGGCATGGATGCTTTTTCCCGA
Source organism: uncultured Lachnospiraceae bacterium (assembly GCA_964411355.1). Taxonomy (GTDB): domain Bacteria; phylum Bacillota; class Clostridia; order Oscillospirales; family CAG-272; genus SIG710. Next base: position 417 of record CAYPKQ010000292.1, on the reverse strand, counting down.
TTCGCCTCGCTCGTGGAATTCAACGTCTATGAGCTATCGCGATAAGATACCAACGGGATATCCTATATTTGAATTTACTAGAAGACTTTCTGCGAAAAGCTTTAAACCCAGTTCTGAGTATATAGATTATCTTATTTCAAGATATAACGAGGGTAAAGCTAATACTCCCGATGAATTTGCAGGCTCTCACGGAGAATATGAAAGCGATGATGATTTCACCAAATATGCAATCTGGGAAGTTGATGAATGTAAAAAAGAACTTGAAAAGCTCACCGGCAAAGAAATTCACACTCTTTGTTTCCCTGGCGGTGGATATACGGACGAAGTGCTTGAAATAGCAAAAGCAAGCGGATATAAATGCTTTATGAATGCAAGCAGACTTCGAGTGGGCAACAATAACGAACACGTTGCAAAACT
>CAYPKQ010000291.1:0-2309 GCA_964411355.1 uncultured Lachnospiraceae bacterium | reverse complement strand
AAATGGTGTCGGCAACGAAACAGCAGGAAGCACAACTGAAGATAAGACAGGTGAAGCTGCTGCATTAACATTGGAACAAATGACCGATGATGCAAATTGGAAAACTAATTTTGTGGGCTTTGATACTACGGGTGTTTGGTCTAAGGACACAAATACTGCAAGCACTTGGTATCTTCCTAAACTTGACAATAATTCTCCTCAAGTTGATTCCCCCATTCCCACGGTGGATTTCCTCACCTTTGAGGGCTATCGGGTAAGAATGCACACATATAACGGTATGCGTTCCGAATTCAAGGCGGATCTTAACAAGCTTCCCACACTTGAAGAGGACGGATATGAGGTTATTGAATACGGCACAATTATAGCTTCCAGCGATAGGCTCGCGGCAAATAATGCAGAGCTTACGGTTTCGGGTGCTGACGGCGTTTATTCAACCTTGTCTTATGCCGCAATCTTCCCTATCTTCAAGAATGGCGTGAATATGAACAAATATTCCATAGATGAAGAATCCAATATCCTCACATATTACTGCACGGTTAAAAATAATAACATAAATACATTTGATAAAAATGTTACTATTAGAGGATATGCGGTTATTCGCATGGCGAATGGCAATGAGTATGTTCAATATATAGAGAGTGCGATCGAGGAATATCGCAGCGTGTCTCTTGAAACTGTTTGCAACGCTCTTGCAGCAGACAGCACTCTGGGAATAACAGAGGAAAGCTGCCTCAGCTATGCAGACGTTCTCCGTTTCAGAAGAGAGCGGACTGAACAGCAGTGATTTCAGCAATGGCGCGGAAAACAGCATTCAAATAATTAAAAAACGCGGGGCTAAGACTTTCTTAGCCCCTATCGTTTGGCATACAGATACCATCGACCAATAAACAGGAATTCAGCGCACTGTAGGCGAATGAATTACTGTTTATAAAAAAATGGGCTGATGACTCAGCCCATTTTGTTTGAATGTAGTGCTTTGGTTATTCCTTTATGAGCTTAAACAATGCTCCGTCATTTTCACCGAGAGTCAGCACGCCCTCCATAATACCGTTTCCGAATACCGTCTCCACCCTATATTTCTCGGAAAAGGATATCTTTGCCGAACGGGGAGAATTACTGTAATTGATAGCAAACAGGTATAGCAAATTATCATCTATTCTATGTTCTGTAAATCTTATAAAGCTGTCCTCGGAATCAGCGGTGCGCTGTATGCCCGCAGCCCTTGCAATCTCACGGTATATTTTGTCATAGCGAGGGCAATCCTCCAAAAAGAATGCACCCACAGCTTTGGATAAATGCTTTTCCAGGGGCAAAGTTAGGAAATATACAAAGCCTTTTCCGTATCTGTGCTTGAAGAACACACCTTCACCGTTTTCATCGGTGGCAATGACCTCTGCATCATAGGATTCGGGTTTAAAGAAGAATGTTGCGTTTATGGGGATGATATTTTCACCGAGGCATATATTTTTAGAGCTGTTTATCTGTTCACGGTAAGCGATATTAACTCCCGTTATCTCAGGTATGTCTCTGAAAAGACCCGTATCTGCAGACATGAAGAGTACTGCTCCATCTTCAACCTTCTTCATAAGCTCTTCAAGCCTTTGCTTTGTTATCGTTTTGCTTTGGGATATGCTTGGAAGTATGTATAGCGGCGAATCGGGAATGGGATCAAGAGCATAACTGAAGCTCATATCCATATTTGCCTGCTTTGCCAGAATGTATGAAGCTCGCAGTACATCATCCATATCGGCTCCGCCTTCCTCACGGGGAACGAGAATAGTACCGCTTATACTGTGCGGTGGCAAACTGCGGTTTGGAATAGTATCCAAAAGCTTATTGAAATTTAGGTTTTCCTTTACCAAAGGCTTCGGATAAAGATTTTTGTCGAAGAATCCGTAGTTGCTTCCAATGTTGTTCCATCTGTATGGGGCATAGTCAAGATGTCCTTGGTCAAAAGCGCACCACCACATTGTACCGTGACAGCCGTGAGCCAGGGTCGTAAGCAGAGAAGCTCGGTAAAAATCCGCTTCGGTTTTCCGTGAGCAGTTAAGATAGCCGATGGAGCCGAATTCTTGAACAAAAGTGGGAACACCGCCTATATCCTCTCCAATTCTGCATCGCATAGGCAGATCCAGAATAGCCTTCATTGATGTGAGAGGTGCCGATGCCGTAGAGAATATATTATAGGGATGAGTGGTATGTATATCACACATTTCACCTATAGTTTTAAGATTTGAATGACCTCGCTCTATGGTTGAGTGCGCAAGTCCCGAAACAACCGGGCGCAAGGTATATTAAAATGGGGCTTG
>CAYPKQ010000290.1:0-2330 GCA_964411355.1 uncultured Lachnospiraceae bacterium | reverse complement strand
CGAGCTGTTCATCGGTCATTTGATCGATGCGATCGAACAGCTCTTTTTTATTATTATCTATCGGTGATGCCGGGGCGGCCTCTTCTTTTCCTAAAAGATATTCAACCGATACACCGAAATAGTCGGCTATATGATTTAACATTGATTTTATGTGCTCTAACAGCTCTTTCTCGTTGCCTTCTATTGGTGATGTTGAGGGATTTTCCTCTTTTTCTAAAAGATATTCTACCGATACATCAAAATAGTCAGCAATTTTCCTTAAAGTTGTTTGCCTTGGTACTGTATTATTATCCCAACACGAGAATGCTGCGCCCGAAAGCCCAATAGCTTTGCATACTGCCGTAGGTGCTACATTTTTTTTCGAACATAATTTTATAAAAATATCTTTGAACATATTACTTATCGTTTTTATTATCGATTATATATTTCACCAAAACTTTGAGTTCTTGAATTTGTTCATCGGTCATTTGATCGATGCGATCGAACAGCTCTTTTTTATTATTATCTATCGGTGATGCCGGGGCTATGGGAATCTCCCCGGTGAGATAAGACAAAGACACTCCACAAGCATCTGCGATTTTTTGCAATGTTACCATTTTTACTTGTGTAGGTTTACCGGTTCGGAAATCAAACCCCTTTTCAAGATTGTCAATAGTAGTATGTGTAGTGTTGCATTTTTTTGCAAAATCACGAAGAGACATATTTCCACGAAGTTCTCTTATGATTTTTCCAAGTTCAGCAGCTGAAGCCGTGGCGGCTTCTTCTTTTTCTAAAAGATGTTCTACCGATACCTCAAAATAGTCAGCAATCTTTTGTAAATTTTTAGTGTTTGGCATAGCACCGTTTTTCCACTTTGTAATTGAGCCATGAGCAATGCCAATTTCTTTGACCACTTGCAACGGCTTCATTCCTTTTTCGATGCAAAGATTATAAAAATTATTCCAAAACATTCTATTTTCTGCTATCAATTAAAAACTTCGCATAAGACTTGAGCTGTTCGAGTTGGTCAGCGGTCATTCGGTCGATGTGATCAAATAATTCTTTTTTGTTGTCATCTAAAGGTGATGCCGGGGGGGCTTCTTCTTTTCCTAAAAGGTAATCTACCGACACATTTAAAAATTCGGAAATTTGTGGAAGATATTTAGTGTAAGACTTTATTCTACCTGACTTCCAATCGGTGAAATGGTTTTTACTTACACCAATATAATCTGTTAAATCTTTTTGCTTTTTTCCTTGTGCTTTTAATAATTCGCATATCTTGTCTATGGTACTCAAAATTCGTGCTCCTTTTTTGTGCAAATTTGATAAAGTTTTCAAAATGCGTATTTTTGTCTTGACAAGTACTCAAAATTCGTGCTATAATATCGTTGTAAGCAAAAATTGTTTTACTGTTGGCTTCATTATACAGCAAAAAACAGTTTTTGTCAAGGAAAATATAAGGAGAGAAAAAATGTCAAAGTATCTAACCCGCAAGGAAAAGAGGATCATTAAGAACCTCAAAGAAAGCTTGACGGCTATGAGCGATACCATGAACAAAGAAGTTTTGAAGCGTTCAAACGAGGGCTCACTCGTGACAGATGAAGAGATGTCGCAAATTTCCCGAACCGCATATCTGATTTCACTTACTTTGCTCCGTCTCGAACGCTTTGAAGAGGCAAGGAGAGGAGGAAGAAAATGAAAGATAAAAGATATGAAATGATTTTGGAGAACAGCAGAGATGTACTGCTTGACGCTTCAAGAGCATTAAAAAAAGAAGCCAAAAGGCTTTATAAGGCAAAAGTGCCTGATATCACCGATTTAAGGAAGCTCTGTGAGGCTCTGCATTCCGCATCTTTCACTTTACTTCGCATGGAATGGGTCGATGAACCGCTATCTCCCATCGGAGAGTATATTTCAAACGATGGACTTAATTACAAATTTATTTAAAAAAGGAGATTATTATGAACGCAACAACTCACAAGTACAATCCAACCGAAAAAGACCTTGAAATCATCTCTAATGTTAAGGACACTCTGCTTGATTACACCAAGGTATTGAAAAATGACATCAAAAAAAGCATTTCCGAAGATAAGGCAACCTCAGAAATGCTGGACGGAAGAATAAGAATGCTCGGCTATGTTATGTCCCCTCTTCGTGCTTGCAAAACAATCGAGGGTGATTCAGAAGCCGTCACTCAGTATTTTTCCCAGTCGTAAAGATCTGTGGGAGCGTCCCCTTCGGGAGAATGACCGTCAAGAGCGTCCCATTCGGTGCACCCGGTAACATGGCAGTAAACATTGCTTGCAAGTGCGGCCGGGTCACTCGCTTCCCCATATACCTGATTATCAAAA
>CAYPKQ010000289.1:0-2331 GCA_964411355.1 uncultured Lachnospiraceae bacterium | reverse complement strand
GATATCTACCGCGATGCATATTGGCGCGGCGGCGCTGTGCTCATGTCTGCGCTGTCGGCGGTTGAAATGGCACTTTGGGATATCCTTGGCAAGAGCCTTGGTGTTCCCGTGTACCGTCTCCTTGGCGGTAAGGTTCATGAAAAGGTAAGAATTTATGTAAACGGTTGGTTTTCGGGAGCAAAAGAGCCGGAAGAATTTGCAGCAAAAGCCGGAGAAACCGTAAAACGCGGCGTTACTGCAATGAAGTGGGACCCATTTGGTAAAAATTATCTGAATATCTCAAATTCGGAGCTTGATAAGGCTATTCGCAATGTTGCCGCAGTCAGAGAAGCGGTTGGAAATGATGTTGATCTTCTTATTGAAGGACACGGACGCTTCAATATTCCCACCGCTATTAAAATAGCAAAGGAGCTTGAGCCATTTAAGCCTATGTTCTTTGAAGAGCCTGTTCCGCCCGATAATCTTGATGCGCTTCGTGAGGTAAAGGAACGTTCTTCTATTGCTATTTCGGCTGGGGAAAGGCTTTATACACGCTGGGATTATAGGGGAATGTTCGATAAGATGGCGGCGGATTATATTCAGCCCGATATTTCACACGCAGGCGGAATTATGGAGCTGAAAAAGATTGCAGCAGAGGCGGAATCCAGATATATTCCATTTGCTCCCCATAATCCATCGGGTCCTGTTGCCAATGCCGCAACATTGCAGCTTGCGGCAACCTGCCCAAATTTCGAGATACTTGAAATTATGTATTCCGATGTTGAATGGCGGGGGGACATAACGAATGAAAGCCTTGAATATGAGAACGGATATATGACCATTCCCGATCGTCCCGGTCTTGGAATTGAGATAAATGAAGAAGAATGTCTGAAGCATCCATATCAGCCACACACACTTCGCCATTATACAGGCGCACTGACGGATATCAGACCCGCAAAAACCGAATTTTATTTTTGAGGAGATATAATCATGAAAAAATTTGAAGTAAATGGTCACGAAACCTCATATCTTCCCGATGGAGAATGGAAGCTGGTATGGGCGGACGAATTTGACGGAGATGAGCTTGACAGAACAAAATGGGATTACCGAATGAGCATGATGGGTGAGAAATGGATATCATGGACCGACAAGGGCGTTCATCTTGATGGAAACAGCAATGCTGTATTTACTCTTATCGAAGAGGATGGCAAGCCCGTATGCTCACAGCTTCAGACAGGCTACAATTATATGGATGAACCGATTCAGAAAACCCAGTTTGGAAATGACAAGCTTCAATGGCGTCTTGGAAAGCTCCACGAAAATCTATATACTAAAAAATACGGATATTTTGAATGTCGTTGCCGCCTCCAGCAAAAGGAAGGCTGGTGGAGTGCCTTCTGGATGCAGTCACCAAATATCGGCTCAACACTTGACCCTGCAGATTCGGGTACGGAGCTTGACATAATGGAGAGCTTTAAATCCGGAAATATTGTTGCACATAATGCTTTTACAGGGGGCTATGGACAGGATATGAAGCGTGCCCATTGTGGTGGCGGAATTGATCTTGACCCTGCTGAATTCCATATTTTCGGAATGGAATGGGACGAGAACGGATATACATTCTATATCGACGGCAAAGAAGATGGTCATATTTCCGAATATGTTTCCCACCGTCCCGAATTTATTCTGATTTCTACCGAGGTCAGGGGATACAGACATAACGATGAAAGAATTCCTGATCCCAAAGCAAAGGAATCTGTTGGCGACACATTTCTTGTGGATTATGTGAGAGTTTATGACAGGATTGGATAATTAAATGAAAAAATCTGTACTTGTAACGGGCGCTTGTATAAACACGGGCGTTGCCATAGTTGAAAAATTTTTGTCCGAGGGAATTGATGTTGTTTTTACCGGCAGAAAAAAGGAAAGCGTAGAGGAAGCCGAGTATAGTTACAAAGAAAAATTCCCCGAGAGAGGCGTATTCGGTTTTGTTCTCGATTCGCTCCTTGATGAGAGGACGGTTGATGAGAGTTCGGTTAGCGAGCTTTTTGAAAAGCTTGATGAAATGGGGATATTTATTGAGACACTTGTGCTCAATGCCGCAGATCAAGGACTTGGAATGAAGGTATTTGAAAATCCTCTTACGGATTTTATGAGGGTCATAAACACCAATATGACATGGAATTATTGCATCTCGGAGCAAGTCGCAAGAAGAATGAAGGAAAACGGTGGCGGAAATATAGTCTTTATCAATTCTAATACTGCATACAGAGCTATTCCGGATAGGATCGCTTATGTTTCTTCAAAGGGCGGACAGCTTGGGCTTGTTCGCGCCTTGGCACTTGACCTTGG
>CAYPKQ010000288.1:0-2352 GCA_964411355.1 uncultured Lachnospiraceae bacterium | reverse complement strand
TACGCCTTCGTACCGAGTTTCTGTCCGTCAGGCTACGATTTCGCTATCCCTTCTTTCAGCCTACACCTCGCAATGCAAACCTTGTGAGTCGCTTTCGGGTTGGTCGGTAACAATCTCACGGTGGACTTTCACCACAGAGCATTATTATGCCCGTCATACCAAAAAAGGGGCTGATTGCTCAGCCCTTTTTGATGATTTATACTGTACTGTTTTTGTTAAATTCGGCTTGCATCAGTATTTTTCGCAAGCCAACTCGCCCTGTTTATAATACTTTATACGGCAAAACGGCATTATTCAGCCACATGACCTCTTCCATTTTCATTATGCTTTCAATGATAGGAGTCTCGGCTATCCACTCTTTAACCGTTTTATTTAAAACCTTTTTGTCAAGAATGTTTTTTGGGGGCATATTTGCAAAATTTCTCCTTGATTCCATATAATATACTGCATCATTTTATCACAAATCATACTTTTTGTCAATATAGATCATTCCGCTGATCCTCTTTCAAACAAAAAGCATTTGCCCTTCGATATCCTAAGCGGAAAGGTTATAGTCTCTCCTGTAAAAAGGTCAACGAAAGTCTTTTTGCCGCCATCCTCAAAATCGTATTCGCCATTCTCGGGCGTATAAAGCATGATATTTTTCTTTCCGCGATAAACCACGGCACTGCGTGATACGGGAACATCCGCACCGTTCTCCTTTAGCCATGCGTGAAGCTCTGCGCCGCTCGTCTCCAACCCGTCTGTAATGCGTTTTACAGCCTTTCCCATATGCTCTGCTTTTTTTATGCACTTGCACAAAAGCTCTGTTTCGGCGGACTCAATGAAAATGCAGACCTTGTATTTTTCAAACACCTCGTCAAAATCCGATGCCAGATACACATCGCATGGGACACCCGAAAGACCTATCGCACGCATTGCGGCACACGGAACAGCGGTGCCTTGCTTTGACCTCAAAACACTTTTTTCATCAATAAATGCCGCAACCTCGGCATCGGGCATATCCATGCCATCCTCGCAAAGCTCCTTCATTTTCTTCATCAGCTTCATGTAATCGGGATCATCATACCAACCGCCCCACATATCAAACCACCACATTCCGTATCCGTAAAGCATGGCTCGGCAAAAGCTTAATTTAAGCTGTTCGGCAGTTATTCCCTTTTCGTGACCGTACCATATTGGTCTTTGATAGTTTGGATGGTCATGAACAGGTCTCGACAGATGTGTGCGTATATCGTTTTCGGCAAAATACAGCTTTCCGTGATGGCGAAGCGACGCCACGGGAATCATTGCATATGGGTCTAATCCCACTGCACGTCCGTCGGCATAGGTAACGGGAGAACAAAGAAAATCAATATCATTGCAAGAAAGCACCTTATCGAGCGCACAGTGACAATGCTCTCTGCCTACAGAAAGAGTATAACCGTAAAATGCCCCCACAAGCTTTTTTCTTTGAGTTATACGCTTGACCTCTGCGGCAAAATAATTTATTCTGTCCGCAATAAGCTCAGACATAAAGCCATAGTAGTTTTCGGGATTTTTTTCAAGCGACCGTTCCTCACAATGTCTTAAGAATTTTTCTTTTGCACACGGTCCGTAGCCGGATTGTGGGTCTAAAGCTAACCATTCCTCTGTATTGCCCGCCGCCAATTGGTAACCGATGACACAGTTTTTATAAGGACTGTTTTCTATATAATTGATAAGCTCTGAAAGCCTGTTTTTCGCTTCCTGCGCCCAGAGGTCAGAGGCGTAAGAGAAACGCTTTCTTTCACCAAACCCCTTCTCGCAAAGCTCGCCGGAGTGTGCCTTTTCCCACTCTTCGGGCAGATTTAAGCTGATGCGGGGGAAAATATAAGCATCGGCACAAGCTTCAAGAATAGCGTCAAAATTGCTGTCAACTATGCTGAAATCAGGCTCATCGCCCTCAAATATTCCTCTTTGGAAAACAAGTACGGGTGCACGCTCGTTTATAGGCATTTCCGAAAAATTTAGATTGACCGAATATAGCTTCACTTCAGATGCGGCAAAATCGGCATAATGGTTGTGCTCAGGGCGGTATGTTATATAAGCCATCTGGGGAATCGCTTTTCCCTTTACAACAATGGTAGGAAGTCCGTTTCTCTGCTCTATTCTCGTCATATCTTCTCCTTTTGCGATATATTTTGCACCTTTACTTGATTTTTACACTCCTATTATACCAAACAGCAATGGAAAATACAAGTAACCGTTGCGCAAGCCCTTTGCAAGTATACAACTTTTAGTTGAATAACTGTATCAATTTAAGTGTAAATAATTCGGCTAAACAGTAATTTATCGAGGTGTGGGGTGTTTCGCCTCTGCGGAGGCGACAAG
>CAYPKQ010000287.1:0-2362 GCA_964411355.1 uncultured Lachnospiraceae bacterium | reverse complement strand
CGGGCGCTCCTCACCACCGCAGTGGCGAAACTCCCCCTTCATAAATTACTGTTTAGGATAGAGCAAAGTAGTTTCCCTCAATTTTTATCTATAAAACAATATTAGTTTTCAAAAAAAATCATATTACGGCAAAAACAGTCTGTTGACAAATCAACAAGTTTGTGGTATAATACCCACAATTCAACGAAGAACACAACCCAAATTGCAAAAAAGGAGAAAAGCATGAAAAAAGACAATTATGCTCCTAAAAAGATCAGTTCTGTTCGTGAACTTATGGAGCTTGCCCGCACAGAGGCGGGAGATAAGGTCGCTTTTAAATTTAAAAATGAAGATGATGCTATTGTAAGCGTCACATATGAGGCATTTTATAACAAAACACAGTGGCTGGGAGCGGCTGTTTGCGCTCTTGGACTTGGTTCATCCCATATCGCTTGCGTTGGCGAGAACAGCTATAATTGGCTTACGGTTTATCTGATGGCACTTCAGAGTGCGGGAGTTTTTCTTCCCGTTGATAAGGACCTTCCCGCAGCAGAGATGCTCCATGTTCTCACCGCAGGCGGGGCAGATATTCTCTTTTATGACGAGAAAAAAGAGGATTTTCTCCGTGAGCACAGGGAAGAGCTGGGCAAAATAAAATATTTTGTGGGCTTTGACAGAGATGAGGATGACGGCGATTTCCTTTCCTTTAAAAAGCTTGTAAAAAAGGGAAAAGGTCTTGATCTTTCCGAGTTTAAGAACGCAGAGAGAGACGAACACGAAATGAAGATGCTTGTATATACCTCGGGAACCACAGGAGTTGCGAAGGGAGTTATGCTTACCGAGCACAATCTCGTTTCGATGGTGTATTACGGACTTATGACATCTCATATGTACGATGTGGGACTTTCGGTATTGCCATATCATCACACTTATGAAAGCGTTGTTGATATTCTTGCGGGTCTGCATTATCATTCTACCATTTGTATAAATGACAGCATAAAGAACGTAAGAAAAAATCTCGATCTTTTTAAGCCTGAGTTTATTTATCTGGTTCCCGCATTTGCCGAAGCATTTTACAACAATGTTATGAAGAATATCAAGCGAAGCGGAAAGGAAAAGACTTTGAAGCGCGGAATTGCACTTTCAAAATCGCTTCTCAAAGTCGGAATCGATCGTCGCTGCGAGATATTTGCCGAGATCCACAATGCCTTTGGCGGAAATCTTAAGAGAATAGGCTGCGGCGGTGCGCCCATCAGAGGAGAAATTGCCGACTTTTTCAATGATATCGGTATCATTTTCTCGAACGGATACGGAATTACCGAATGTTCACCTCTTGTAAGCCTTACAACTCTCAAGGTGAACAAGCCGCATACTGCCGGAATAAGAATACCTTGCCTTGAGTGCAGAATAGACAGCCCGGACGAGGACGGAATTGGCGAGATCTGCGTTAAGGGCGATACTGTTATGAAGGGATATTATAATGCTCCCGAAAAGACTGAAGAGGTAATGAAGGACGGATGGTTCTATACCGGTGATTACGGCATGATAGATAAAGAGGGACTTTTGGTCATAACGGGAAGAAAAAAGAACATCATCGTTCTCACAAACGGAAAAAATATTTATCCCGAGGAGATAGAGGGCTATATCAGCGGCATAGATTACGTTTGCGAAGTTATAGTAAGCTCCATAAAGAACGAGCACGGAAGCGAAACGGGTCTCAAGGCGGAGATCTATCCATATACGCCAAAGTCTGAGGAGCAGGTTGCAAAGGATGTAAAGGAAGCTCTCTCGGAACTGCCTTCATATAAGCATATAAGCAAAATAATCCTAAGAGACGAACCATTCGAGAAGAATTCAACTAACAAAATAAAGAGAAAGTATAACTGATCTGTTTTTTTACAGAGCCGAGACATTTTTCAATGTCCGGCTCTGACTTTTTTTTCGGGGAAACAGTAATTTGTCGGTGTATGGTGAAGCCTTCCCAGCAAGGGAAGGCTAAGAACGCACCGTTAAATTACTGTTTATGAGAAACGGATGAGATTGGTGCGGATGGGGGATATCGTTTTTAATTGAAATGGTAATAATAGTCAATTTAAATGTTAATTTGTTAGAAAAAACATGGCAATTCGGTGCGAAAAACGGCATTTTTTGTTACTTTATTTGGGGAATTAACAACTTTGTTTTCAACTTTGCTTGCATATATTGAAAAAAAGATTTTTTTATTGTAAAATGTAAAATGAATAATAATATAAAGTAGGCTTTTGCCATATAAGGAGGAAAAAATGAAAAGAAAAATTTTACTCACATTTCTTGCTCTCGCACTTTGCCTTGCGACCCTTTGCGTCTGCATAGCGGCAACGGAGGAGGAAACAACCGATGCCGG
>CAYPKQ010000286.1:0-2370 GCA_964411355.1 uncultured Lachnospiraceae bacterium | reverse complement strand
AGAAGATTATTAAGTCCGCAGTCCTCGGTATAATATTTATAAACATATTCCCACATTGCAACCATGTCGCGGCTGTCAATATAGCCAAGATCGCCATAGCCCGCACAGAACCAGAACCAGTTTCCGTTTGCCTCATGCATAGGTCTGAACATGACCGAAACGCCCGCATCCTGCAAAGATCCCAAAAATTCTGCTCCTCTGTCAAGCTCCTTATGCCATTCTATATTAAGCTCTGTTCCGGGAGTGAGAACCTCATCCCACTGCTCAAGAGTGTCAAGTCTGCCTCTGTAGCCCTCTTCGGGATGAAGGGGATTTTGCCAATGGTGCATGGTTGTGATTATACCGCCCTTTGCGGCATATTCAACAGTCTGGCAGATAAGCTCGCTCCAGATCTCCTTTGAATTGCTTTTCAGAGTAAGCATATCAATATCCATAATTGCGGGACCTTCGCCAACCGCCTCGGTATATTGATCTATCGCAGTATTGAGATTCAAGCCTCCCGCAAGATGCTGTCCGAAAACAAGATAATCGGTATCATGGAAATATTCAAGAAGCTCCAAAAGCTCATCCTTATTCTCATAAGGAATTTCGGGAACTGCAACAGTGCCTGTGATCGCCCCCTCTGCCGCAAGCTCAAGAACTCCGCCCACGGTATTATCCATAAGACCGTAAAATTCACGAACCGCAGCCTCAATTGATCTTGCACTGCCATGAATGGTGATATTTCCGTCGCCTACAGTGATCGCATATGAACCGTAATCAAGGCTTGAAGCATCGAAGATGATATAATGCTCCTCATCAACCATTTCCTTTTCATCTATCTCAAGATCGTATCCGAGATAGGTATTGAGAAGGTCATCCCTTAGCTTGATTGCCATTTCGGATGTTTTTTCTGTCGCTCTGATCTTAAATTCTTCAAGGCTAACACCGCCAACGATAAATCCGTCAAGCTTATATTCAAGAATATGAGCAAAGCCATCGCCCGTGGGAACCTTTAGCGTCTTGTTTTCGGCATCAATAAAGTTCTCAATGAAGTAATTTACAGCATCAGTTATTGCCTTGTCGCTGCCGCCTACAATAACGATCTTCGGACCATCCTGCTTGATAACAAAATCGTTATATGTAAGTCCCTCTGCGGCGGCAATAGACTGCTGACGCTTTGTTTTTCCGACGAGGATCTCCTTTGAAGCAGAGCTATAATCGGTAGCAACCTTAAGAGAGATACCTGTCTTTTCCCTTATTGCATTGTTAAGAGAGACCATTGCATCCTTTTCTGCATCTGTACTGTTTTCTGCTCTTACGATCTTATATTCCGAGAGATCGGTAAGTGAAGCAAGCTCAACCTCTTTTGTTTCTTCTCCGCAAGCGCAAAGTGCAATGACAAGCGCCATGCAGAGAGCAGCAAATATCAAAATCCTTGTTTTTTTCATAGAAAAAGTTCCTTTCTTCTGATTTATGGTTATTATAACACATAAAAAGTGAAAAGTAAATGTAATTTTTTATGAATTTTTATGGATTTTTTGCCGCTATATAAAAAATATTGTACCGATGTCATAAAGAGCTTCATCCGAGAGCGAAACAGCCCTTTTACCGTGAGAAACGCAAAAATCGGCAATCCTTTCACCGTCCGAATGCTTATTTATATCGCCGCAAAAAAACACATTTTCTCCGTCATAACCGCTTGCGCCTCCGATAAATCCGTGGTTATAGCCATCAAGTGACACTCCGCACTCGTCTATTTTGAGAGTGTCAAGCTTCAATTTTTCCGCCGCCGCAAGAACAGATGGGTCGGAGCTGATAATGGCATTTTCCGAAGCCTTGCATATGGAACATTTTGCATATCCCTGATTTATGTCTATTATTTCTATCCCCTTTTCGGATGCATAGGACAAAATAGAGGATGAAATATACTCTGCTCTCCCGAAAATATGATTTCCCACGTGTGCGGCATTGAGAAGTATGTCATAAGGATATTTTCTTGAGGCTTTCTCTGCAATGGGAATGACATCATATCCGCTCCCCTCAAAAGCCATGCGGCATTCCGCAAGATATTCCCCATGAGTATATATCATTTTCTCATCGGCAACGGGGAAAATAAGCATATCGGGATGGGCGGAAACGGGAGCATCAAGCGCAGAAAAAGGCGGCAGAAGGATAATTCTGTCGCAATATTCATAAAGATTTTTCTTTGCCGCACATGGAATGCGGCTGTCGCAGACTGCAATCTTCATATTAAATTCTCCAAAAAAGAAAAATATGGCATACCACAAACGGCTGCCATATCTTTTCTATTCGCTTATGCGCGGGTAACCTTACCCGAACGCAGGCAGTTTGAACATACGCAAACTGTCTTGTGTGTACCGTTTACAA
>CAYPKQ010000285.1:0-2473 GCA_964411355.1 uncultured Lachnospiraceae bacterium | reverse complement strand
TATATTCTTTATCGCAGTTTCCGCTTGCCTTGCAGGTGCGGTTTGCGGTGACCACTGCTCTCCCATCTCCGATACAACTATTATGGCAAGCGCAGGTGCACAGTGCAACCATATTGAGCACGTAAGCACTCAGCTTCCCTATGCTATAACAGTTGCGGCAGTTTCCTTTGTAAGCTTTATCATTGCCGGCTTTGTAAAGAATGTTTATATTTCTCTCGCAGCCGCATTTGCTCTTCTTATCATAACAGTTCTCGTTATTAAGATGCTCACAAAGAAAAAAGAAGCATAAAATCGTAATAACTCCATAAAACAGTGCCGTTCCGCAAAAGCGGAGCGGCACTGTTTTATCGTCTATTCTCCTCTGCATGCGCACCATACGGTGCGGCGGATAACACCGTAAGGTGTTTTTTCAATATAATATGCTTAGAGTTTTTAAGAGTATTTATATTGGGAGAAAAGCATGGGAATTTATAAAAGAATTCGAGATCTTCGAGAGGATCATGACAAATCTCAAAAAGAAATTGCCGAGATGCTTCATATGCACACAACGGTCTACCGCAGATACGAAAGCGGCGAAAGAGAGCTTCCGCTCTGGGCAGCGATAAAGCTTGCAGACTATTATAATGTTACCCTCGACTATCTTGTTGGGAGAATCTTTGTTCTAAAGAAAAAATAAAAATGATTTGTTTTATTTCTCCAAGCAGAGAAAGCAGCATCGCAATCAGAAAAGTATTTTTGAAAGATGATATTTTTTCATATCAAAACAGCTTTCCCAGTCTTGAAAATGCTCATGGTATAGAGGACTGCATAAAAGGGATTCCATCCGATCTTTCGGTTGCCTTGATAGACTCTGTTTCAAATGAAAATTTTGCAAAATCCGCCTGTATAGCCATAAAAGAGATACATCCCGGGATGACTGTTATTGTCCTTTACGATAAAGGCTGTCACAAATCAGAAAAATTCAGATATTATGACATGGCAGACCATGAAATAGATATGAGCCGCGGTGACGAGCCCTCGTTTTCCCTTTCATCCCTTTTGCTGTCACTTGGATATATGCCGAGATATGAGTACAGACACTTGAAGCTGATTAAGGATGATCATTCCGCCATATATCTTGGGCTGAAAATGAAGTTGACCGAAGCTGAATACAGAATTTTACTCTATATGTGCACAAATGCAGAAAAGATCCTATCATCAGAGAGGATTCTTTCCTTTTGCTTTGCAGGAAGCTATCGATTGGTAAGATCAAATATCAAGCATCATGTCTCACATATCAATAAAAAATCCAAAGCATTGGGCGGAAGAAATCTGATTCTTACCGTCAGGGGAAAAGGTTATATGATAAACGAGCTTATGTAAAAAACAATTAAAGGACATGTCAATTTTTTAGTTCAATTCTTTTTCCGTCACAAATATAAACAATATCACCAAGCTCGTCAGTTCTGTGATATTCTATCCCCTCCCGACGAAGAAGACCAACTATCTCACTGTGCGGATGACCGTATTCATTATTCCTGCCGCAAGAAATCACTGCAAGATATGGCGAAACAGCATATATAAAGGATTCAGAGCTTGATGTTGATGAACCGTGATGACCCATTTTCAGAAAGTCGCAGTCAAGATCAAATATAGAATAATGTTCAAGAAGATCATTTTCCTGCACCTTCTCCGCATCTCCCGTAAACATCATTCGGACAGCTCCATAGCTGACTCTTGTAATAACGCTTGAATTATTAAGATCACGGCCTTCAAGCTTTATGGGACCCATTATCATTATCTCAACATCACCCACAGTATATTTTGAATCCGGAGTTGCCTCTATAACATTCGCTTCACTTCTTTCAAGCGCATCGATAAGTCTTTCAAACGTGGCAGTATCGGTTATAGCCGGAGAAATTATAACATTTCTCACGTCATAATCCTCAATTATCATGTCAGCACCACCGATATGGTCCTCATGAGGGTGTGTGAAAATGCAGTATTCGAAGCTGTCAACTCCAACAGAGGAAAGATAATAAGAAAGATCGTCCTCGCTCTCGCCTGTGCCCGCATCGATAAGGATATTCCCCGCTTCCGACTTTATAAGAATACTGTCGCCCTGACCTACGTCAATAATATGAAGCTCAATGGTATCATCAACAAGCTCCGCAGCCTTCATTCTCGCAAAATAGCGGTAAGCTGCTATTGTGACGAAGATCGCCAAAATGATAAGTTCTATCTTCAAATTTTTGCTTCCTTTTTTTGCCATAAATCTCTCCAAATACGTTTTTTCTATAATTTTACAACATTTTTCTCAAAAATTCAATAGTAATATTAAAAAATTGCTTGACAAAATGTAGAAAGTATGTTATAATGACCAATTGAAACAGGCAAATATCATGTCCTGTCTCCTTACTGTGAAAAAATTTTTGAATTTTCACGGTCAAAAGTCCATAGGGAGGTGTAAAAATGGATAAGGTAATCAATTCTT
>CAYPKQ010000284.1:0-2477 GCA_964411355.1 uncultured Lachnospiraceae bacterium | reverse complement strand
GGCATCAGCAACCTCTTTTTGCGTCATTTCCTCTCTGCCGTAAAGTCCGTATCTCATCTCGATTATGATCCTCTCGCGCTCATCGAGGCGAAGCACTGCGTCTCTTATCAGCTTTCGCTCCTCCTGTGCCTCTATCGCATCTGAAACAGTCTCCTCGTCGCTTCCGAGAGTGTCCGATAGGAGCAGTTCATTTCCGTCCCAATCAACATTCAGCGGCTCGTCGATGGACATTTCACATCTTGAATTCGCCCTTTTTCTTATGTACATCAATATCTCATTCTCTATGCACCTTGAAGCATATGTTGCAAGCCTTATGTTCTTGTCTGACTTAAAGGTGTTTATCGCCTTTATAAGTCCAAGAGTTCCTATGGAGATAAGATCCTCAATGCCGATGCCCGTATTCTCAAATTTTTTTGCAATATACACAACAAGGCGCAGATTTCTCTCAACAAGAAGTACTCTTGCATCTTCATCCTCTTCTATACGCATTATGACCTCACATTCCTCCTCCGGCGAGAGCGGCGGCGGCAAAACATCGGGACCGTTTATATAAAAGACCCCTTTTCCGTCCGAATTAAGTAAATACCCATAAGCACGCCTCAGCATTATACAGCTTCTTCTGAGGCTCTCTCTTATCGTTTTTTTCACGTTCTATCCTCCTATTAAAAATTTATGTAAAATAATCCGCAGAGACGATCGCCTCTATCCTACTGTCCCTCATATTCTCCTTTGACAGTGCAATAAGAACATCGATCCTCTTTACATCACCATCATATTCAAGAGTCACCTCATCGGGACAAAATGCAGTAAGCATGGCCTCTCCCGCCGCAGTTCTTATGGGAATAAGGCGAATACTTTTTGCAATATTTTCGGGAAGCGAAGAAAAATCCCCCGCCGAAAGAGAAGGCACAAGCTGTCCCCCCTTCATGCGGTCGATAACGACCACGTCTTTGCCGCCAATAGGGTCTTTAAGCATATTTCCGCTGTCGCTCATAGCTTCAAGAGTCATTTTTCTGTTTCCAAGCCTTATACCGAGCCGCCCGAATTTTGCTCTCCCGCTCTTTCCGATAATATCACTGCCAAGCATGGTTGCAAGTCCGCTGAGTAAAGCAACAAATCCAAATACCCATAGAGAAAGATCCTCTCGTCCCGCTTCAATATCGGAAATAGAACGGTTAAAAAGCGAAAAGATTGCCGTCATGGCACCGCCAAGCATTGAAGAGACAACAAAAAAAGCAGCGGTATACAGAGGCATACGACGAAAGTACTTAGGGCTTTTTTCAAGGAACGCCGTCATGCACATAACAAAGCAAACAAAAATATCAAGCAGAAAGGAAAAAACACTGTTTTTCCCACCACCAAGAGACAAGACCGAATAAATGCCGCCCATTGCAGATGCAGAGCAAATTCTTATCAGCTTTGCCTTATGGCGAAGGATTCTCGAAACCATATAAAAGGTCAGAAAATCCATGCTGAAATCTATAAGAAAAAGCAGATCTGCATAAACCACGGTATTCATTTTGTCTCACCTCCCCCTTGCGCATATAAATATTATATTCTTTTAGCGGCGTGAAATATGTCACATTAGAGCATCAAAAGGGAAAATTTCATCTTCAAAATATGCTATTTTCCCAAAAAAACGAATTTTTTAAACTTTTTTTCAAAAAGCTCTTGCATTTTTCCCAAAGATATGGTATCATATGTATTTGTAAAGGTATGTATTGCGTTACCGCACCCTCTCAGGCGGTTTCGCGTTCCTAATTAAAAATGTTTATTAAAGGGAGGTGAATGATATGCCGAATATCAAATCCGCAAAGAAACGTGTAAAGGTTACAGCAGCTAAAACTCTCCAGAATAAGGCTTTCCGTACAGCTCTTAAAACAGAGATGAAGAAGTACGAGGCAGCTCTTGTTACAGGTGACAAGGCAGTAGCAGAGGCAGCTTATAAGGCAGCCGTTAAGAAGATCGATAAGGCAGCATGCCGTGGTATCATCCATAAGAATGCAGCCGCTCACAAGAAGAGCCAGTTTACAAAGAAGCTCGCTTCTATGTAATTTTAGCAAAAAAGAAATCGGACGGCAACTTGCGTTTAGCCGTCCTTTTCTTTTTAATTTTTGTTGCAACATGATTTGGAGGAAAAAATAATGATCTATACCAATATAGCCGCAATGGTTGGGAACACTCCCCTTTTCGCTCCCTCAAAGCTGGAAAAAAAGCACATGGCAAAAGCAAAGGTTTTCTGCAAGCTTGAATATCTAAATCCTGCAGGAAGCATCAAGGACAGAGCCGCGCTTTCAATGATCATCGACGCCGAAAAACGCGGACTTTTGCACGAGGGATCAACTATAATCGAACCCACAAGCGGAAACACGGGAATAGGTCTTGCAGCAATCGCCGCAAATCGCGGCTACAAGGTGATACTTACCATGCCCGAAACAATGAGCGCAGAGCGCCGTCTCCTTCTCGGGGCTTACGGA
>CAYPKQ010000283.1:0-2486 GCA_964411355.1 uncultured Lachnospiraceae bacterium | reverse complement strand
TGTTTAGAGAAATAAAATTAAAAAAACTATTGACAAATTCAATACTTCGTGATATGATGTATTACACAAGAGGAGGTATTGAATGGATATTCAACTTAAGAGAGGACTTCTTGAAGTATGTGTCCTTGCGGCAATCAAGGACGGAGAATCCTACGGCTACAAAATAATCAAGGATATGAAGCCATATATCGAAATGTCGGAATCGACGCTTTATACCATTTTGAAACGTCTTGAAAATGCCGAAATGCTTACAGTCAAAAGTGCAGAGCACGGCGGCAGACTGCGGAAATACTATAAAATTACCGCCCAAGGTTTGGGACGCATTGAAGATTTTAAGGTGGAATGGAAGGAAATAATGTCGATCTACAGCTTTGTGACAAAGGAGGATACTATAAATGACTAAAAATGAGTTTCTCGAAAGACTGAAAAATGGACTTTCGGGGTTATCGGAAAGTGAGATTGCAGAGCAACTTTCCTTTTACGGAGAAATGATTGATGACAGAATTGAAGAAGTGCTTTCAGAAGAAGAGGCAATAGAGGGCGTTGGAATCCCGGAAAATATTGCTCTTCAGATAATGCAGGAGCATGTCGGTAGTAACGAAAAGCTAAAACGCAGCAAAAAGCTAACTGCTTGGGAGATAGTTCTTCTGGTGCTGGGCTCGCCTATATGGTTATCATTGCTCATTGCGGTTTTTGTTGTAATTTTCGCAGTTTATGTAGTTCTTTGGTCTGCTATCGCTTCATTTTGGGCGATTGCGGTTTCATTTATCGGCGTCGCTCTCGGAAGCTTTATAGCAAGCGGTGTATTTTTGTTTGTCGGAAATATTCTGCAGGCAATTGCAATGCTTGGCTTGAGCATTTTTTCCATAGGAAGTTCTATATTGGGAATTATTGGATGCTGCGGAGCAACCAAGGGCGGCGCATTACTTACAAAGAAAAGCGTACTGTGGATGATATCGTTATTTAAGAGAAGGGAGAATCGAATATGAAAAAATCTTTGGTTATTTGGCTTGCTATTGCGCTTATTTTGAATTTTATTGGGCTTGCGGTTTTTGGAGCTGCATTTGCGGCGAGCGGTTTTGATTTTAAAGAGCTGAGCTGGCAAAAATTTGAGACAAATACGTATAATATCGACGAGAATTTTGAAAAAATATCAATAAAGACCATTGTCAGCGATATTATCTTTATTCCTTCGGATTCAGAAGAATGTAAGATGGTTTTTTATGAGAATAAAAAGGTGCGGCATTCGGCAAAGGTTATAGACGGTGAGCTTATAATTGAGAGCGATGACGAGCGGGAGTGGTTTGACTATATAACACTCTTTAATTTTGAAAATGAAAAGATCAGGTTATATCTTCCAAAGGATATTTATGAGTCACTAAAAATAGAAACAGTAACAGGAGATATTGTTTTGCCGAGAAATTTTGCCTTTGACAGCATAAATATATCGGGTACTACCTGTGATGTTGAATGTATGGCTTCGAGCACAGCTTTGACTGAAATCAAGCTTACTACGGGTGATATAGAGATAGAAAACGCTTCCTTTGGCGATCTTCGTCTGACTGTTTCAACCGGTGATATTGAGGCTGAAGGTATAAAATGCTCCGGGGATGTTTATATTAAGGTGAGCACAGGCGATACAGAGCTTGACGGCATAAATTGCAAGAGCTTTACAAGCGAGGGAACTACGGGAGATATTGAAATGTCGGGAGTTATCGCCGCGGAAAAATTTGATATCAGAAGAAGCACAGGTGATGTCAGATTTAAAAATTGCGATGCATCGGAACTATACGTTAAAACGGGAACAGGAAGCGTTACGGGCAGTCTGCTTTCCGAAAAGGTATTTATAACGGAAACCTCAACGGGCAGCGTCAAAGTCCCGAGTTCGGTTTCCGGCGGAAGATGTGAAATAAAGACTTCAACGGGTGATATCAGAATAGAAATTTCAAAATAGTAAAATATGGAGCTGTAGAGTTTTTGCAGCTCCTTTGGCTTTTTGAGCATCCTATTTACATTTTGGAAATTATATGATATAATATAACAGATAGATACATGAATTTTTAGGTGCGAGACTATGAAGACAAAAAATATTGCAACTATATATGCGATCCTTGCGGCGGCACTTTATGCAATCAATGTTCCGTTTTCAAAATTGCTTTTGAATTATGTTACACCAACTATGATGGCATCTTTTTTATATCTTGGTGCAGGTATAGGGCTATTTCTTTACGGTGTTTTTGATAAAGCGGTGGGAAAATCAGTAAAAAGGGAGCATTTGACCCGAAAAGAATTGCCGTTTACCGTTGGAATGGTGGTGCTGGATATCGCCGCACCGATTTTATTGATGCTCGGCATCAAAATGAGTAATTCAGCAAATGTTTCTTTGATGAGCAACTTCGAGATAGTGGCAACATCCTTGATTGCGCTTGTGATTTTTAAGGAAGTTATTTCAAAAAAAATGTGGCTTGCAATCTTTTTAATAACCG
>CAYPKQ010000282.1:0-2496 GCA_964411355.1 uncultured Lachnospiraceae bacterium | reverse complement strand
TCAGAGTGAAAAAGCAATGGTTAAATAACGACGAGAACGAACAGGCAAAATATATATCTGTGTGTATAGATTACGACAACATTCCTGTTGATATATGGGATACTCATTCAATTATTTCCTCTGAAGACAACGACATATTGTGTGCGTTTGAGGGATTATGGGTTGAAATTCCCACTCCGTTCAAAAAGGGAGACATCCTAACTTCTCGTTGTAAGAGGAAGTCGGATGAAAAACCCTTCGTACTTGATTGGATTCCTTATTGGGAGGAAGACGGAAAATACACCAAAATCATTTCTAATTTAAGAGAAAACGGAGACAGTTCCGATTTAATTACCAGTATATACGGTCAAGATAAGGATGGCACCACTTGGCATGACCATGGACCGTCGTATCTCGACATGGAATACTATGAAAAAGAGCTATGTGGAACAGAGAAATTTCTGCTTGCCATAAGCAATCATATTAAAGGAGAACTTCCATTGGAACTACTAATTCGTTCCTATGACATTTTGAAAACGGAACGCCATGCAAAGGAAGAACGATGCCTTGTAAGTGGTTTTTACGGTGACATATTGAAAAAAGCAGGACTCTGTGAGACAGAAAGTGAGATAATATCTGCCCATGAAAATGACTAAATATGGCAGATTTCTTACCACCGTTCCTGTATGTGTATGGTGGTTGGCTGAGGCTTTGGAAAAAGCTATCAAAAAAGAGGAAACAAAAATGGAAAATAAAATGTTTGATGAGTTGAAACAAAAATACACTTTCATCTGTTGAGCTTGTTCGATATTTTTGATGTTTCGGATGCGATGACAAAAGTTTCCCATATTATCATCTGCATTTCAGCTCCCAATGGTTGCTTTGAAGAAAGCGATATAGAGTTTATTCAGAGTTTGTTTTTTTTAAACGAGTATGTCGTGGGTTCTTGCCTGCTACCGTTACAACGATAGCAAATGATGCCGATAATAATAGAGGTACAAGTTGCTATGTAGCCGCTTTGAAATTAGAATGAAATCTAAGAGATAACCAAATGTCCTTTCGATAGAGCTATCCGCAAAAAGGCGCATCGTTTCTCTGCTCGTGTTGACTTGTTAGCTCTCAAATGGGGAAAACACATTCCATTTGATAAGGCTCTTTTGAGTGTTGGGACGCTCGGCGGTGGCAATCATTTTATCGAAATTGCGAAAAAAACAGGAGTTTACTAATATGAAAATTTATATTATTGACCACTCACACGATAAGCTCAAATATGCAGAACTGTATTTTTCTCGTTGTGAAAATGTTGAGTGCGTTTGTGAGAGTCTGGAGAATTTCTTGAACACCCACACGATTGATTGTGTTGTTTCACCGGCAAACTCTTTTGGTTTGATGGACGGTGGTTACGATTTGGCAATTATAGAATATTTTGGCGAACAGCTCCAGAATAGAGTACAACAATATATAATTGAAAATTATTACGGGGAGCAACCGGTAGGCACGAGCTTTATTATAGATTCCGGTATTCCTGGTTGCTCTGTCATTCATACGCCATCTATGCGTACCCCACAGATGATTAAAGACCCCTTGATGGTTTATCAATGTATGCGTACAACTCTTATGTGTGCTATTCAAAACAATGTGGAGAATATCCTTATCCCATTGTTTGGCGGTGGATGTGGAGATGTTCACCCAAAGCTGATTGCCGAAATGATGTGGAAAGCCTACACACAAATCAAAAATCCACCTAACAAATTGAATTGGGATTACGTTGAGGAACACGAAATAATCGTATGAATCTCCTGACCCTTATTTTGTGATGAAGTAAGAGGCTTTTTATGTTATTCATTCAAACACAAAAAACATTTTATCAGACACCCATCTGTCCTCCTGCAAGAGTATAATTTTAGTGCAAACTAAAAAATATATTTGCAGGAGGATTTTTTATGATATTCGATTGGAAGAACAACAAAGGAGAAGCTTTGGCGAACGATATTCAAGACTCAAGCCGTTCTTGGGGAAACTACAATGTTATGAAAGCTACTAATAAAGTAGTTAAAAACCATGTTTTCCGAAATTTTGATAAATTGAGGTTTGAGGAAGAAACACTGATTGTGGATTGTGTTTTTGAAGATTGCATAACCATCGATTTTGATGAGTGCAGAATCGAAAGCTGCACTTTTTCCCGTATCGACACAATCTACGCCACTCAAAGTAATTTCACCAAATCCAAATTCAAAGAGTTGGTATGCGATAACGACATGGTAATCAGCTTGGAAGACAGTAACATAAGCCATTGCGATTTTGAAGATGTTGACCTTAAAGAGGACTCCTACCTTTGCGATGGCGTCGGAACTTCATGGCTTGAGCATTGTAGCTTTTCCAACATTCGCACGAGCCGTGAGGATAAAGAAATCATCTTTTGCGAGGAAACTGTCGGCAAGATCTTCAAACGAAAGAAGCAATTCTGCATTATCGACGAAGATACTTGCACAGGACTTGCTTGCATCGCCGGTCTGG
>CAYPKQ010000281.1:0-2527 GCA_964411355.1 uncultured Lachnospiraceae bacterium | reverse complement strand
AATAGGGTCTGTATAGTAGGGATTGGGAGCGATAGTCCCCATACCGCCGGTATTGAGTCCGGTATCGTTATCCCCCGCTCTCTTATGGTCCATCGAGGAAACCATTGGAACGATGCTCTTACCGTCTGTAAATGCAAGCACCGAAACCTCCGGACCTGTGAGAAATTCCTCAATAACGATCTGATCGCCGCTCTTTCCAAAGACCTTATCCTGCATCATACTCTTTACGGCATTCTTTGCCTCGTCTCTCGTCTGTGCGATAATTACGCCCTTTCCGAGAGCAAGACCGTCCGCCTTTATTACCGTTGGAATCGGAGCAGCTTCAAGATACTTCAGCGCAGCCTTCATATCGGTAAACACCTCATATTCGGCAGTTGGAATATTATATTTCCTCATAAGGTTCTTGGAAAAGACTTTACTTCCCTCAATTATTGCCGCTTTTGCTCTTGGGCCAAAGCAAGGGATGCCGTTTTCCTCAAGAGCATCAACCGCACCCAAAACGAGCGGATCATCGGGGGCAACGATTGCATAGTCAATACCCTTTTCTATGGCAAAATTAACGATTCCGTCAATATCCTTTGCACCAATATCCACGCAGGTCGCATCCTGAGCAATACCGCCGTTTCCGGGAAGTGCGAAAATCTCGGTGACCGACTTATTTTCTTTTATTTTCTTGACGATGGCGTGTTCTCTTCCGCCGCCGCCTACAACCATTATTTTCATTTTAATTCTCCAAAAATTAATGATGGAACAGACGCATACCTGTGAACGCCATTGTCATTTTGTACTTATCAGCACAAGCGATAACAACATCATCGCGGATAGAACCGCCCGGCTCTGCGATATACTTAACACCGCTTCTCTTCGCTCTCTCGATATTGTCGTCAAAGGGGAAGAAAGCATCAGAGCCGAGAGCAACATCGTCCTTCGTGGCAAGATAAGCCTTTGCTTCCTCGTCTGTGAGGGGAGCGGGCTGCTCTGTAAAGTACTTCTGCCAATTTCCGTCTGCGCAAACGTCCTCTTCGTTCTTGTTGATATAACCGTCGATAACGTTATCTCTCTCGGGTCTTGCAAGATCAGCCTTGAAGGGGAGATTCAGTACCTTATCATGCTGACGGAGGAACCATGTATCGGCCTTGCTTCCTGCAAGACGTGTGCAATGGATTCTCGACTGCTGACCTGCGCCAACACCGATAGCCTGTCCGTCATAAGCATAGCATACGGAATTTGACTGTGTATATTTAAGTGTGATAAGCGAGATTATAAGATCACGAACCGCACTCTCGGGAAGATCCTTATTTGCAGTTACGATGTTTGAAAGAAGAGAACGGTCGATCTTGAAATTGTTTCTTCCCTGCTCAAATGTGATGCCGAAAACATGCTTATGCTCGATTTCTGCGGGAACATAATTGGGATCAATTTTAACGATATTATAATTACCCTTTCTCTTGCTCTTAAGTATCTCAAGAGCCTCAGGCTCATAGCCGGGAGCGATAACACCGTCCGAAACCTCTCTTTGAATGAGCTTTGCTGTGGTAATATCGCAAACATCGGAAAGAGCAACCCAGTCACCGAAGGAGCACATTCTGTCTGTGCCTCTTGCCCTTGCATAAGCGCAGGCGAGAGGAGACTCGTCAAGTCCCTCGATATCGTCAACAAAGCAAGCCTTCTTCAGCTTTTCGGGAAGCGGAATACCAACAGCGGCGCTTGTAGGGCTGACATGCTTAAAGGATGTTACAGCGGGAAGTCCGAGGGCCTCTTTAAGCTCCTTAACAAGCTGCCAGGAGTTGAATGCATCAAGGAAATTGATAAAGCCGGGTCTGCCGCAGAGGATCTCAATGGGGAGCTCAGCACCGCCGTCCATAAATATTTTTGCGGGCTTCTGATTGGGGTTACAACCGTATTTAAGCTCAAATTCTTTCATCTTTCTATTCTCCTTATGCGTTTTTATTTACTATTCTTGTTTCGCTCTCGCCGCTTGCAATATCAATATATCTTACAAAGAGAGAGACCTTGTTATCCTCATTGAGGTTAGTCCAGATGAGGTCGGTAAGCGCATCAATATCCATATCGGGAAGGATGAGGGTCTTGGGCTCGCCCTCAAAGGAAGGAAGCGGATTACCGTCGCCGTTATATGTATGGATAAACTTTGCTTTGCCCGAGACGGGATTAGAATAAGCATATGTAAATCTCTCGCAGGAGCTGTCGTCGCCCTCTGCGCTCTTAAGAATCGACATTGCATAGTTCATATCGCCATTCTCGCGGTGGATGATACCCGAAATACGAGGCGTGAAATTAGGCTTGTCATCCTCAAATTCACGTGTGCGAAGAGCCTGCTCAAATGTCATCTGCTTGTCCATGAGATCGTATATAGTGTCGGTCTGGTCACCGTTTGTTACGATGGTCTTATTGCCCAGAACACGAACGGGATAGTAGATGATAAGATGAGGATCAACCATCTTGGATTCGTCAAAAGCCTTTGTGCGCATTGCATCGCCCTCTGCCACAAAAACACGATTGCGGCTGT
>CAYPKQ010000280.1:0-2548 GCA_964411355.1 uncultured Lachnospiraceae bacterium | reverse complement strand
GGGATTTAACTTTTTAAGTCCCGTGGAGAAAAGGATAGCTTCGGTTATTCTGCATGATCCCAAGAGCTTTGTCTCTTATACGATGGAGGAGCTTTCCTCTCTTGCCGGGGTATCCCATGGGAGCATAATAAATTTTTCAAAAAAATTTGCCTCTGGCGGATTTCCTTCACTTAAGCTACGGATCGCAGAAGGACTTTCACATTATAACGAGCCTTCATATGACGATGTCAAAAAAAGCCGCTCGGATTCGGTACTTCTTAAAAAAAATTGCGAGAATATCGTCTCTGCCCTCCGAAATACAGCTCTTCTTAACAATGAGGAAAGCTTAATAAGAGCCACTGAAATGATAATCAAGGCAAAAAGGGTTGAGATCTTCGGAGTTTTCAACTCGGCTCTTGTGGCGCAAAATCTCCAATTTCAGCTTCTTCAGCTTGGTATTCCCGCATCCTTCGTTTCGGATATGCTCAGCAGTGCCATTTCCGCTTCGATGCTTGATGGTGACTGCATCGCAATTGCCATCTCGATTTCGGGAAGGACAAAGGAAGTCATCGATACCGTTAAGAGTGCAAAGGAGCGGGGCGTTCCCGTCATATGCTTGACCTCAAACAGAAATTCGCCCTTGGCAAAGCTGGCAGACCTTGTGCTCACCTCTTCGGGCAGCGGAAAAAACATTGTGGAGGCGCAGAACGAGGTGCATTTTTCTCAATTGCTTCTTGCGAATGCACTCTGTGCATATCTGAGAGCAAGAACCGACGAGGTTGACGAGGAAAAATATTTGAAGCTTCGCAAAATATTAAGCTCTCACAGCGTTGAGGACTAACGAAAGGAATTTGGAAAAGAAAATGAAGATCAGCGAAAAGGCGAGAAACGCCTTATATATAGGAACACTTTGCTCGGTTTCTTACCTTGCGGTATATTTTGTCAGAAATATCCTCAGCGCAGTAACTCCCCAAATGGTGGGGCTGGGCTTCAGCGAGGAATATATCGGAACTCTCTCCTCTGCATTTTTTGTTTTTTATGCGGTAGGTCAGCTTATAAACGGTATGATAGGAGATAAGATCAAGGCAAAATATATGCTCAGTCTTGGACTTCTCTTTGCGGGAATTATGAATCTAATTTTTTCAAGGATCGCAAGCCTTCCCGGAGCATCGCTCCTTGCCTACGGTCTTTCGGGATTCTGTCTTGCTATGATATATGGTCCTATGACAAAAACGGTTGCGGAAAATATAGACCCCATCCTTGCTCCCAGATGCAGCGTTGGATATACCTTTGCTTCGTTTTTCGGCTCGCCCCTTGCGGGAATTGCGGCAGCGTTTCTTGCCTGGGAAAGCGTATTTTTCGTGGGAAGCGGCGCACTTGCTGTAATGGCGGTGGTGGTTTTCGTATTTTTCAGCGTCTTTGAGAAAAAGGGAATCGTCAAATATAATCAATATAAAAGAGAGAAGGAAAAGGGCAGCATCAAGGTGCTCATAGAGCATCAGATAATCAAATTTTCCCTCATTTCGATGATAACGGGAATAGTCCGCACGGCGGTGGTTTTCTGGCTTCCCACTTATATTTCACAGTATCTCGGATTTTCGGAGGAAAAAGCCGCCCTTCTCTTCACCGTCACGACCCTTGCCATCTCAACAAATACCTTTATTGCACTTTTCGTTTTTGAAAAGCTCCGCAGAAATCTTGATATCACTCTCATTCTTATGTTCTCGATAGCGGCGATAAGCTTCCTTCTTGCATATCTTGTTTCCCGACCCGCACTGAACCTTATCTTTATTGTTCTTGCTGTGATGGGCTCAAACGGTGCCGCATCTATGCTCTGGAGCCGCTATTGCCCAAGCTTGAGAGACACCGGAATGGTTTCAAGTGCCACGGGATTCCTCGATTTTCTCAGCTATATAGCTGCGGCAATTTCAAGCTCGGTATTTGCAAATGCAGTTTCGCGGGTAGGCTGGGGAAATCTCATTCTCGTCTGGATGGGCCTTGTAGTTTGCGGCGTTTTGGTTTCGCTTCCTTATAAAAAATTCAGAGTAAAATAATTTTATGCAAATAGAAATTGATTGAGGCATTGAAAGGCAATTGACCAAATTCCCATTTGATGTAAAAATAGGCTGAACCGTTTGGCTCAGTCTCAGTCTGTCTAAAAAGTCACTCGAAAGGGTGGCTTTTTTAAATATAACATGGTATAATAGAGATGAGAAAAGACAGGGGGTGAAAAGATGTTAAAAGGGGACAAAGCGAATGCGAAATGATGGAAATGGTATGGCTTGAAGACCTTGTACCAGAGGATCATTTACTAAGGAAAATTGAAGCAGCGGTGAATTTTGAAAAGATCTATGAAATGGTAGAGGATCTATACAGCAGAGCAACGGAAGACCAAGCATAGATCCGGTGGTATTGGTGAAGATGGTACTGATCCGGCATCTGTACGGACTGCCATCGCTCCGAAGAACAGCGGTAGAGGTAGAAGTGAACATGGCATATCGTTGGTTTCTCGGATATGGCTTAAAAGAAGAAACACCACATTTTTCAACTCTCAGCTACAATTTCAAGC
>CAYPKQ010000279.1:0-2568 GCA_964411355.1 uncultured Lachnospiraceae bacterium | reverse complement strand
TTCACGGTCAAAAGTCCATAGGGAGGTGTAAAAATGGATAAGGTAATCAATTCTTATGAAACACTGTTCATCGTAAATTGCGAAAATGGCGAAGAAGCTGTTAAGGCAACAGTGGACAAGTTCACAGGACTTGTAGCAGAGAACGGTACCGTTGAATCCGTAAACGAGTGGGGCAAACGCAGACTCGCTTACCCGATCAACGATATTCCCGAAGGCTACTATGTTGTTGTTAACTTCAAGAGTGAGGCTGATTTCCCTGCAGAGCTTGATCGTATCTTCAACATCGACGAAAACATTATGCGTTCCGTCATCGTAAAGATCGACCCCAAGAAGGTTGCAGCAAAGGAAGCAGCAGTAGCAGCTGAAGAAACAGCAAACGAAGAAGAGACAGCAGCTGACGCTGAGTGATCTCAAAAAATCTAAAGAATTTGTTCTGTAGGAGGCGTTATAATGGCTAATTTCAATTTTAATCGAGTTATGCTCGGCGGAAGACTCACCGCAGATCCCGAAAACAGACAGACAGAAACAGGCGTTTCTATGACGAGATTTTCCATTGCGGTAAATCGCCGTTATAGCAAGGATTCATCGCAGCAGCAGGTAGATTTCTTCAATGTTGTCGCATGGCGTGCAACTGCTGATTTTGTCAGCAAGTTCTTCAAGAAGGGTTCCTCGATCTTCGTTGTTGGAACAATTCAGAACCGTTCATGGACAGATAACGAAGGAAACAAGCGCTATGCTACCGATATTGTTGCTGAGGAAGTAAACTTTGTTGATTCCAGAAGCGAAAATCCCGCAGGCGGTCAGTACACGCCCGATTCCTACGAGCCCGCTTTCTCAGGTTCGGCAGCAGATGCTCCGAAATTTGAGGAGATCAAGGGCGACGATGATCTGCCCTTCTGAGAGGCAGACAAAAAATTATAACAGGAGGATTTCATAAGATGGATAACAATGTCGAGAGAGAAGTTCAGCGCCCTGCTTACAAGAATAACCGCAAGAGAAAAAAGGTTTGCGTATTCTGTGAGAACAAGGTTGCTTATATCGACTATAAGGATTCCGCAAAGCTCAGAAAGTTCATTTCCGAGCGCGGCAAGATTCTTCCCAGAAGAATCTCCGGAACTTGTGCAAAGCATCAGCGTGAGCTGACAACCGCTATCAAGCGTGCTCGTCAGGTTGCTCTCCTGCCTTACATTTCCGACTAATTTGAAAAGTTAAGGACTGCCTTCGGCAGTCCTTTTGCTATTTTATCCGATGGCTGAGCCGCACTAAACGGCTCAGCTTTTTTGAATTATTGAATTAAACTTTAAATGATTTTTGTTGTAGAAGTAGTGAGACTACGTTCATATACACGTAAGTATCTCGTTTGAAAATCGAAAATACAAGCAAAAAGAATTTCATTCTATCAATAAGTCTTCATCATCGTTATTAATAGAAGTTCCGGGTAAAGCTCCACAATATGTACACCTACCGTTATTGCCATATACACATAGAGATAAGATAATAATGCCATCACTATCAATTTTGTAACCGTTACAATCTTGACATTTTTGCGCATGTTGACTGTTCCCGTTTACTGTGTTATAAACTTGATAGTCCCATGAATGGTTTATCCCCAACATAACTGAAACACCAAAAATTTCATTATTGGTTGGAGTTTCACGGGTTAGTAAATCTGTACCATACATTATACCATGAAATCCAGTATCGAGTAATCCCATTACATGCCCAAATTCGTGCGCAATATATTCGGGATTAGGCGCAGCACTCCTGTTTGTGTTGACATAAATTTTCCAGTATGAAACATGCCCTAACGTAGCAGAAGTATTACCAGGCGTTATTGTTACGGCTGCAACCCCGGAACTATATTGTAAATTGCGAAAATCAGCTATAATAATTTTTCCAACAACTACACCTGTTGGATTATATCCATTATATTCTTCTATACTTGCAATTCCTGTATTATTCCATATATCAGCTCCAGCATTGATACATTGTTCAAATGCTTCTGTGTTTCCGTTGAACGCACTCCAAGAATTGAAAGCAGTCATATCTGAACTCTCATAAGCAAACTCATATAAGATTTTTGGATTGTTTGGTGAAACATAAACATGATTTGTCAAATTACCAATCCACCCCATTGAACGGTTACCAATAATGCCATCAATATTATCTGCGTGATAAGTATTATGGGCATTTATGTTGATACTATATATTATAATCAATAAAACAAAAGTGAGTATTAAAAATTTCTTTTCATATAAATCTCCTTTTAATTCTCGATAGATAGTAATTTTTCTACTAAGATATCCAGTTTGTAAATTCCATGAATTTGTGGGTACGAATTTGCTTTCCAGTATTGATCATTTTCTTCCATCGCTTCTTTTATTATATCAACAAAATCATCTGAAATGAGATTGTCTGCATCTAACAACAGAATATCATTATTCATACTAAATGTTAAGTGATTTGGATAAGTAGTCACAATATAACTTTCATCATTGATGGCAGCAACATCAAAAATACCGTGAGTATATGCAATATATCCTGTATGGTCTTCACTGTATCTAAGAA
>CAYPKQ010000278.1:0-2568 GCA_964411355.1 uncultured Lachnospiraceae bacterium | reverse complement strand
CCTTTTTCCGCTGTACTTTCCATGGAATGATTATCTTCATTTACGTAAAATATTCACTTTTTTGAAAAAGAGAAAAATTAGCACTCACACATCTTGACCGCAAAAATCTATATATAAAATCAGCAATCAGATATCAGTTTTTCAATTTTCTTCTCATCATCACAAAAAATATGATAGCTTTTTTGCAGTGAACAAAGGTTATACATATATTTCTTACCTATCTTGTCAGATGTGCAAAGAAATGCCGGCTGCTTCGAATTTGCCATCATTACCCTTCTGAGCTCGGATTCCTCGATTGAAGAATCGGTCAGCATTCCGTCCTCACTCACCCCTCGGCAGGAAAAAAAGAAAATATCCGCATTAAAATTCTTTATGAAACTTTCTGCGAGCTGTCCCACACATGCAATTGAATTTTCAAGCATAAGCCCGCCTGTGCAATATGAACGCACCTTTTTCTCGGCAAGCGCAAGAGAGGTTTTGGGACTGTTCGTTATAACGGTCATGTCCTTATGCTTTGCTATATGCTCAACAAGATATGAAGCTGTTGAAGAAGCATCAAGAAATATCACCTGCCCGTCCGCAAGCAAGTCCGATGCCATCTCGGCAATTATCGCCTTTGCCCCTCTGCCCTCACGTTCCCTTAGCGAAAGCGGCACTTCTCGGTTGAGAAGCTCGCTCAAAACAGCACCTCCAAATGTTCTGCGCACCCTACCCTGTTTTTCCAGCACATCAAGATCACGCCTTATGGTCGGCTCGCTGACAAAAAGCTCCTTTGAAAGAAAATGAACCGAAGCACTTTTTCTTTCATCAAGTATTTTCAAAATATCCTCATGTCTCTTTGAATAGAACATTTTTGCACCCCATAAATTTCGTTTTGTTTCGTTTATGATCATATTTTACCGTTTTTTTGAATGTTTGTCAAGTTTTTCGCCAATATTGATTATTCACTTTCAAAATGATAGAATTAGATCAAAAAGGAGATGACCTATATGAATGAAGAAAACATTAATTTGCCCGAGAAAATGACCGCCATAAGCCTCCATGCTGTAAATGAGCTTGTAAATGAAAAGAGACCTCTGCCGGAGATTGGCGAAGATGAAGTTTTGGTCAATGTAAAAAACTGCGGTATTTGCGGCAGTGACATTGGAAGAATATTCAAAACAGGTACATATCATTTTCCAACAGTTCCGGGACATGAGTTTGCAGGAAAGGTCGTTCTTGACAAGAGCGGAGAATGGACAGGAAAGCGTGTCAGCGTATTCCCGCTTTTGCCCTGCTTCAAGTGTGATGCTTGCAAAGCACAGAACTATGCCTGCTGTGCAAATTATGACTATTACGGCTCTCGCTGCGACGGCGGTTTTATGCAGTATATCGCCGTAAAAAAATTCAATCTTGTTCCCCTTCCAGATAATATCTCATATGAGGAAGGTGCAATGTGCGAGCCCGCTTCCGTTGGCTGCCATGCTGTAAAAAAGCTGGATCTCAAGGGCGGTGAAAAGCTCCTCATATCGGGTGCAGGTCCAATCGGCATAATTGCCGCAAGATGGGCGATGGGCAAGGGTGCTGCAAAGGTTTGTTTTATCGAAAATGACCCAACCAAGATAGAATTTGCTACAAAGCTCGGCTTCGGGATGCACAATGAAGGCGAAAAATACGATTGCGCCATCGAAGGCACGGGAGCGTCAGCTCCCCTTTCGATGATACTCCGCGCAGTAAAAACATGCGGAAAGGTCGTACTTATGGGCAATCCCGACGGCGAGATGACGCTCTCCCCGAAAGACTACCGGCAAATTCTGCGATCCGAGCTTCAGCTCCTTGGAACTTGGAATTCCTCCTATGCCGATTTCAATAATGACTGGCATGATACACTTGAAGCAGTCTCAAAGTGTGAGCTTGTGATACGCGATCTTATTACTCACCGCTTGCCTCTTGCAAATACCCTTGACGGGCTTACTATGATGCTCAATAAAAAAGAATTTTTTGTTAAGGTGGTAACAGATAATGATAAATAAAATTTCCCCCTCTATGATGTGCGCCGGCATCCTAAATCTCGGAGCTACGCTTAAGGAATTTGAAAACAACGGCATCGAATATCTGCACATTGATATAATGGATGGCTCATTCGTTCCCAATTTTACACTTGGTACAGATTATTGTAAAATTCTGAAAAATGTAACCTCGATCCCTCTTGACATCCATTTGATGATCGAAAGACCCGAGGAAAGGCTGGATTGGTTTCCTATCGGTGAGGGCGACATGGTTTCTGTTCATGCAGAGAGCACAAAGCATCTCCAAAAAGTTTTGAAAACCATAAGAGACAAGGGCGCAAAGGCATATGTTGCTCTAAATCCGGCAACTCCGCTCTGCTTCCTTGAAGAGGTACTTGATGATATGGACGGAGTTCTCGTTATGACGGTAAATCCCGGCTTCGCAGGACAAAAACTCGTGCCGCAGACCCTTGACAAAATAACAATGGTCAGAAAAATGCTGGATGAAAACGGAAAAACCAATGCTGAAATTGAGGTTGACGGAAATGTCAGCTTTGAGAATGCCGAAAAAATGAAAAAG
>CAYPKQ010000277.1:0-2636 GCA_964411355.1 uncultured Lachnospiraceae bacterium | reverse complement strand
GTATAATATTATCGAAAAAGCGAAGTAAACTTCGGTTTGCAAAATGAGAGGTGACAGCATGGAGCCAAGGATGGTAAACGGTGATGTTGTCATCGTTCGCCTTCAACCCGATGCCTGCGACGGTGAAACTGCCATCGTGATGGTAAACGGTGACGAAGCGACCTGCAAAAAAATAAAAAAGACCCCCGAAGGGATCATGCTGATATCAACGAACCCGGCATATGAGCCGATGTTCTATTCAAATAAACAAATAGAAGAGCTCCCCATCCGAATCCTCGGCAAAGTGGTAGAGCTCAGAGCAAAATATTAATCGAGCATAAAACAAGATTATTATGAATGATATAATAGATGTTATTTTAAATCCACCGTTTTTTCAAAGATTGAAGAAACAAAATGCATTTTTATATTGCGTTTTAAAACCTATACATTTCATTATCATTTACTTTTCTACCATATTTCTATACTTACCGTTATTCTTAATTGTGAGGTTATTTGGACTTATTGTTTTTTTATTCAAAGAGTTCAACATTTGGGGGAAAATTCTGTTGTCAGTAATATTACCGATAATAATTGTCGCTATTGGAGTGCTTATATATGACATTTCAATAGATTACCAAAACTCTCTTACTAATGATGCAATAACAGAAGATACTGTTATAAAGGAAATGACTGCAGATAAATCGTATTACACTCTACACATTGACACCACACCGCCTAAAAATCCGGGCTCATCCGGTGGAAGTTCTACGCCCGATACTTCTCTCGATAGATATCTCGAAACAGATATCATATCACCACCAACCGAAATAGATGCGTCGGAAATTATAATTTCTAAAACCGCCACCGCATATTGCGGAGACATGGCGAATGTTTCCGTAAGAGTCGAACCGAACACAGAGTATCATATCGCTGTTTATTACAGCTCGGGAAGATCAAGCGCAGACGGACTTTATAAAAAAACATCCGATAAAGACGGATATATAAGCTGGTCTTGGCGCATAGGTTCAAGAACTCGCGCCGGAGAGTACCGAATAGAAATTTATAATTCCGAAAAAACGTACGTAACATCATTTATTGTAAAGTAAATTCCCAAACAATTGGTAATTTACCGTAAAAGAAAGGAGGCGAAGTATGCCAAGCTATGAAAAAAATAAATCTTCCGGGCTGTGGTCGGTGCGTTTCCGCGAGATATCCCCGGTGGATGGCTCAACTCATCAAAAAAGACTTTCAGGCTTTGAAACAAAAAAAGCCGCACAATACGGCTATGAGGATTATATAGCAGAGCAGAAGAAGAGCGATGCTGAAAAGAAGCTTCAACAAGTAACCGAGCCGGAGCACTCTAAACTCATGTTCAATGAGCTTCTGGCATCATATTACCGCTTTGAGAAAGCCAGGATAAAGGAGTCCTCATATTATGACCTTCATCACAAGATACAAGGTAAGATAGAACCATTCTTTTGTGGCAGAAGGATGTCGGATATAACACCTGTAACGATCCTTGAATGGCAAAATACCATCGAAAGGTATAGCTTCGCATATAAAAAGAAGCTTGTCAATATGCTTGCGGCTATCTATAATTACGGTGAGAAATATTATGATATTCCCAATATAATGAATAAGGTTGACCGTCCAAGAAACCTTGAAGCGAAAAAAGAGATGCTTTTCTGGACTCCCGAGGAGTTTTCAAAATTCATATCAAAGGTAGATCGCCCCGAATATGCGGCACTGTTCCGTTTTCTCTATGTAACAGGCTGCCGCCGTGGCGAAGCACTTGCCCTCTCATGGGAAGATATCGATTTTAAAAAGGGAAGTGTCAAGATAAGCAAAAATATAACCTTTAAAACTGAGGATAAGTCAAGCCCATATCATATCACTACCCCGAAAAATGCTTCCAGCAATAGAACCATAGCACTGCCACCTTTCTTTCTTGATATGATGAATGAATATAGGGAGTGGCAAAAGAAGAACGCCACACAAACTAATTTTGTGTTTGGCGGTGAAAGTCCGTTACGTCCAACGTCTGTTGCAAGAATAATGGATGCTGCAATAGTCGAAGGCGGAGTAAAAAGAATCCGAGTGCATGACTTGCGCCATTCGTGTGCATCGTTCCTCATTCATAAGGGCGTCTCGGTGGTAGCGGTGAGTAAAAGAATGGGACATACAAATATAGAGCAAACACTTAATACCTATTCGCATATGCTTCCCGATGATCAAACAATGATATTAAATCATTTCACCGATGTATCAAGCTTGCTTGTATGAACAGTGCATCGATTAGGCACAGGGTTGAAAACACAAAAATAAGGATATTTTACCCCCTAAAATTAGGCACAGAATTAGGCACAAAAAATAAATTATCCCGTTGAAATGCCGTTTTGATTTTAAAATCATCCGTCATTTTTCACAAAAACAACGCCGAAATACATACATAAACAACAAAAAAGCCGAGGTTTAAACCTCGGCTATCTTTATGGGGTGAGATATGGGGGTCGAACCCACGACCTCCAGGGCCACAACCTGGCGCTCTAACCAACTGAGCTAATCCCACCATATTCAATAAATAAAAAAATCCCCACTGCCTTGGCGTACCCTGGGGGATTCGAACCCTCGACCTACTGCTTAGAAGGCAGTTGCTC